>JAWKYB010000013.1 GCA_041396705.1 Alphaproteobacteria bacterium | reverse complement strand
ACGGCGCGAGGACGGGCGGCTGACGCATCGGCGCCAGCCGTGTAGCCCGGATGAAGCGCGGCGCAATCCAGGGCGTCTTCGGCGTCGCGGCGCGGTCGGACCCGCATTCCGCGACGCGCCATGCGGGTTGCGGTGCCGCGCCAGCCGCGGCGTCTACGGCGCGCAGGTCAGCGCGATGTCGACCGGCCCGCCTGGCATCTTGCGCGTGGTGATGGTGGTCGCCTGCGGCAGGTTCAGGCTGCCGATCAGGCACGGGTCGTGGTCGGCGCCGCGCAAGTAGATGTCGAAGAACAGCGCGATGTTGGCCAGCAGGAACGCCTTCACGTCGGGTGCGCCGTCGCCGCCCATCTGGCCGTGATTCTGGCCCTGGATCACGGTCAGGAAGCGGTTGCCGTCGGCCGGATAGCGCTGGAACGGCACCGTGCGCCACAGCGGCCCGTCATTGTGGCCGTTGATCTCGCGGCCGCCGACCAGGATGTAGGACGGGATCGCGATGCCGGACCAGCTGTTGTCCGCCGGGCCGTTGTCGTACTGGCCGTAGTCGCCGCCCTGCGGACTGATCGGCGCGATCGCGGCGATGCGCGGGTCGCGATAGTCGCCATGGGTCAGGTCGGCGCCGGCGACGGCGTGGCCGGTATAGGCGCCGAAGCTGTGGCCGATATGGCCGACCGCGCGCAGGTTCAGGCTGCCGCCGAAGTCGGCCGGCAGCGGTGCGCCGCCGCTCTCCAGCGTGTCGAGCACGAAGCTGACGTCGAGCGGCGTGTCGGGCGCGTGGCGCCGGTCGCTCGCCGACGGGCGATGGGCGACGACCACCACGACGAAGCCGCCCCGGGCCAGATATTCGCCGTAGAACTGCATGTAGCCGAAGCCGGTGGCGGCCCCGGCGCCGCCGTGCGAGACCAGGATCACGCTGGCCTCGCCGCTGAAGCCCTGCGGATAATAGACCTGGAATGGCACCGGCCGGTCGGAGCGGGCCGCGTCGACCGGCGTGAAGTCGACATGGGCGACCGCGTAGCTGTCGGTGAAGACGTCGGCCGCGTCGAGCGCCTGGGCCGGCGCCTGCGTCGCGACCAGGCCGAGCAAAGCGCCGACGGCCGCGACAAGACGTGCGTATTTCCTCATCCCATCCTCCCCTCGTCAAATGATGACGGCGCTTCTACGGGGGACGGATGCCGACCCTGCGCGCCGCCACTCACGCAGCCGTGACCGCCGTCACAGGCCGGCGAGGAGGGGCCGGTGCGTCAGCCGTCGATCCGCATCGGCGGCAGCCGCAGCAGCGCGTCCGGCGTGCGCATCAGGTCGATGATCTCGGGCCAGGGGGCCAGTGCCGGCGGCAGCGCGATCTGCACCGAGACGTCGGCCGACGGCGCCTGCAGGAAGCCGAGCAGCTCTTCCAGCGGCGTGCGCGGTTCCGGCAGCACGCGCACGGCCAGCGGTGCGTCCGGCGGCAGCCGCAGCAGGTCGCGCACCTCGGCCAGCGCCTGCGACGGGCCGCCGAGGACGTCGACCAGGCCGCGGTCGTGCGCATCTGCGCCGCTCCACACCCGGCCGCCGGCGACCGCCTCCAGGTCGTCGAAGCCCATGCGCCGGCCGGCGGCCGCCTTGTGCACGAAGTCGTCGTAGATGCGGTCCAGCATCGCGTTCAGCGCCTGCCACTGCGCCGGCGTGTAGTCCTCGGACCAGCCGAACATGCCGGCATTCTCGCCATGGGCGACCCGGTCCCAGGTGATGCCGAGCCCGGCCGTCGCCGCGCCGATGACGAACTTGCCGGCGAACACGCCGATCGAACCGGTCAGCGTGCCGGGCTGGGCCACGATGCGGTCGGCAGCCATCGCGATGTAGTAGCCGCCGGAGGCGGCGACCGAGCCCATGCTGGCGACCACCGGCTTGCCGGCCTCGCGCAGCCGCACGACGTCGCGCCAGATGGCGTCGGCGCCGGTGACGGTGCCACCGGGGCTGTCGATCCGCAGCACGACGGCGTCCACCGTCGGGTCGTTCAGGGCGGAGACCAGGGCGGCGCCGACGTTGTCCGGCGCCACCACGCTGGTGTCGAAGGCGTCGCCGGCCAGGTCGACCACCGGCCCGAGCGCCTGGATGTAGGCCACGGTCGCGGCCGGCTCGTCCGGTGGCTCCAGCGCTGCGCCATAGGCGACCACGTCGACCAGCGTCGCACCGGGATGGCGCTCTTCCACCGCATCGACGAACTCGTCGATATAGCCGAGGCGGTCGATCAGGGCGGCGTCGCGCGCCGCCTCTGCGCCGAACGGCACAGCGCCGATCAGCCGCGCGACGGCCGGGCTCTGCAGGCCGCGGCCGTCGGCGATGGCGTCGGCGATGGTCTCGGCCATGCTGTCGACCTGCGCCTGCAGCGCCTCGCGCGCCGGGCCGCTGAAGCCGGCGCGGGTAAAGGTCTCGATCGCGCTCTTGTAGTCCTCGCGCGCGCCGAACCGCGGCTCGACCTGCAGCCGCTGCAGCGCGTCGCCGATGAACGGCGCCTCGATCGCCAGCCCGGTCAGGCTGAGCTGGCCCGACGGCGCCATCCAGAGCTCGCTGGCGCCGACAACGGCGTAGTAGTCGACGGTGCCGGGCTGCAGCGTACCGAAGCCCGGAGCGAAGGCGTAGACCGGCTTGCCGGCCGCGCTGACCGCGCGCAGCGCGCCGCGCACGTCTTCCGCCGTCGCCGGGCTCATGCCGGCGTTGCCGGCGTTGACGGCGACCGCCGCCACGCGCGGGTCCGAGGCCGCCCGCTCGAGCGCCTCGATCAGCGGGCGTACCGCCAGGCCCTCGCCGTCGGCCTCGAACGGGCCCAGGGCCGGCGTGCTGCGCTCGACTACCCCGTTATCGAGATCGACGGTGACCACATAGGGCGGCTCCGGCAGCGCCGGCGCCTCGCCGAGGCGGGACAACGCCACGATGCCGACGACGACGCCGACCAGAACGGTCAGGCCGAACAGGGCAAGGCCGTACAGGACGACGTTGCCGAAGCCGCGCCAGAAGCCGCCGCGGCGGGGCGGCGGGGCAGGGCGCGGCGCCGGCGCCTCGTCACCCTGCCACGGCGCGGTCATGCCGGCTCGCCCGCCGTCATTTGCACCGGCCCGCACTGGGCGCGGTGGCGCAGCAGGTGATCGAGGATCACGCAGGCCATCATTGCCTCGCCGACCGGAACCGCACGGATGCCGACGCAGGGGTCGTGGCGGCCCTTGGTCCGCACCTCGATCTCGTTGCCGTCCTGGTCGACCGAGCGGCGCGGGGTCAGGATCGAGCTGGTCGGCTTCACCGCGAAGCGCACCACCACCGGCTGGCCGGTGGAGATGCCGCCGAGAATGCCGCCGGCATGGTTGCTGAGGAAGCGCGGCCGGCCGTCGTTGCCGGCCCGCATCTCGTCGGCGTTGTCCTCGCCGCGCAGGGTGGCGGCGGCCATGCCTTCGCCGATTTCCACCCCCTTGACCGCGTTGATGCTCATCATCGCCTTGGCCAGGTCGGCATCGAGCTTGTCGTAGACCGGAGCGCCGAGGCCGGGCGGCACGCCGTCGGCGACGACCTCGATCACCGCGCCGACCGACGAGCCGGCCTTGCGGATGTCGTCCAGATAGTCGGCCCAGCGCGCGGCGCTGCCGGCGTCGGGGCACCAGAACGGGTTGCGCTCGATCTCGGCCCAGTCCCAGCGCGCGCGGTCGACCGCATGCGGGCCGACCTGGACCAGCGCGCCGCGGATCGCGAAGGCGGGCCCGAGCCAGGTTTTCAGCACCTGGCGCGCGACGGCGCCGGCCGCCACCCGCATCGCCGTCTCGCGCGCCGACGAGCGGCCGCCGCCGCGATAGTCGCGGATGCCATATTTCACCTGGTAGGTGTAATCGGCGTGTCCGGGCCGGTATTGCCTACTGATCTCGGAATAATCCTTCGACCGCTGGTCCTGGTTCTCGATCACCAGGCCGATCGGGGTGCCGGTGGTCAGCCCGTCGAACACGCCGGACAGGATGCGCACCGCGTCGGGCTCCTGCCGCTGGGTGGTGAAGCGCGACTGGCCGGGCTTGCGGCGGTCGAGCCATGTCTGGATGTCCGGCTCGCTCAGCGGGATGCGCGGCGGCGCGCCGTCGACGACGCAGCCGATCGCCGGCCCGTGGCTCTCGCCCCAGGTGGTGAAGCGGAACAGGTGGCCGAAGCCGTTGGCGGACATCCGGCCTCAGCCCTTGTGCAGGCCCTGCAGCAGCTCTGCCACCGCCGCGGCCTGGTCCACCGCCATCATGCCGACGGTGTGATAGCCGCAGTCGACATGGTGCACCTCGCCGGTGACCGCGGCACCCAGGTCCGAAAGCAGATAGAGGCCGGCGCCGCCGACCTCGTCGGTGGTGACGTTGCGGCGCAGCGGCGCGTTGAGCTCGTTCCAGCGCAGGATGTAGCGGAAATCGCCGATGCCGGAGGCGGCCAGCGTCTTGATCGGGCCGGCCGAGATCGCGTTGACGCGGATCGCCTCCGGGCCGAGGTCGGCGGCCAGATAGCGCACGCTGGCCTCCAGCGCCGCCTTGGCCACGCCCATCACGTTGTAGTGCGGCATGACCCGCTCCGCCCCGTAGTAGGTCAGCGTGACGAGACTGCCGCCATTCGGCATCAGGGCGCGGGCGCGCCGGCAAACATCGGTAAACGAAAAGCAGGAAATATGCATGGTATGCAGAAAGTTGCGCAGCGTGGTATTGACGTACTGCCCCTTGAGTTCTTCCTTGTCCGAGAAGGCGATTGCATGGACGACGAAATCGAGCGTGCCCCAGCTGTCGCGCAACTGCGCGAATGCGGCGTCCATGCTGGCGTCGTCGGTGACGTCGCAGGGCAGCAGGAAGGCGGTGCCCAGTTGCTCGGCCAGCGGCCGGACCCGGCGCTCCAGCGCCTCGCCCTGATAGCTGAACGCCACCTCGGCGCCCTGTTCGGCCACCGCCTTGGCGATGCCCCAGGCGATCGACCGGTCGTTGGCGACACCCATGATCAGGCCGCGCTTGCCGGCCATCAGCCCATTCTTGTCCGTCATCTGCGGCCTCTCTGCGCCCTCGGGTCGGGCCGGAATGTACACCATTGCCGGAGTCGGGCAAGCGGGCGCAGCCAGCGCCGCGGCCCGAAAGTCGCCGGATTTGCCGTCTACGGAGACCTGCTATGACCGAGACGACGGAAGCCCAGGACGATCGCGAGGACGCACCCCGCCGCTGGTGGGCCGGCTTTCTGCGCGGCCTGCGCAATCTGGGCGTGCTGAGCTGGTACGTCACCAACCGCTTCCTCGACGACGGCGGACCCTCGTCGGCCGCCTCGCTCGCCTTCACCTCGCTGCTCGCGCTGGTGCCGCTGACCGTGATGGGCCTGTCGATCGTCGCCGCCTTCCCGGTGTTCGAGGACGTGCAGATCCAGATCCAGCAGTTCGCGCTGGAGAACTTCGTGCCGGAGTTCGGCGACGAGGTCGCCAGCTACATCACCAGCTTCAGCGAGAATGCGGGCAGTGTCACCGCGCTCGGTGTGCTGGGCCTTGCCGTGACGTCGGTGCTGATCGTGGTGAACATCGAGAGCGCGTTCAACCGGATCTGGCGGGCGCGTGAGTTCCGGGCGATCTCCACCCGCATCCTGACCGGCTGGAGCGTGATCACGCTCGGCCCGCTGCTGCTGGGCGCCAGCCTGTCGCTGTCCAGCGACCTTGTGAAAGGGGCCGTCAGCAAGACCGTCGAGGCCGGCTTCTTCGAAAGCGCGCTGACCTATGTTCTGCCGGCTGCCCTGTCGATCGCCGGCTTCACCCTGCTCAACAAGGTGGTGCCGAACACGACCGTGCGCTGGTGGCACGCGGCGATCGCCGGGGCCTTCACCTCGGCGGTGTTCGCGCTGCTGCGCGCCACCTTTACCTCCTACCTGACCAATGTCGCGCTGTACCAGACGCTGTACGGCACGCTGTGGATCATTCCGCTGACCCTGCTGTGGGCCTATTTCGCCTGGACCGCCATCCTGGTCGGCGCCTGCCTGGCGGCGTCGCTGGCCGACTGGCACGTCGCCGTCGGCAAGACCGACATGGTGGAGAGCAATCCGACCCGGCTGCTGCGCGGCGCCACCTCGGTGCTGGCGGCGCTGTCGGAGGCGGCACGCAAGGGGCGGCCGATGAAGCGGCACCGGCTGGTGCGGCGCGCGCAGCTGTTATCCGGCGACGCCGAGCCGGTGCTGCAACGGCTGCGCGACGCCGCCTACGTCACCCGCACCGGACGCGACAAGTGGGTGCTGTGCCGCGACCTCAGCGAGACCAGCCTGTTCGACCTGATGACCGACATGAAGCTGCGGATCGAGCCGGACGATTCCCACGTGCTGCGGCGCTGGGTCGGGCTGGTCGGCCCGACCCTGCAGCAGGCCGACGGCGCGCTCGGCCAGATCCTGTCGCGCGACCTGAAGTCGCTGCTGCAGGCCGATATGAAGCCGGAACCGGCGGACGCGGTGACCGAGACCGGACAGGTCACCCGGCTGCGCCCGCGCTGAGCGCGGGGCCGGGGCGACCCCGCGAGCGCTCAGCTCGGCAGCGTCGTCCAGTCGGACCCGCTCAGGCAGGCGGTGACGGATTCGCTGCTCTGCCGTCCGGCGCTGGTGGCGGTGAGGAAGAACACCCGGCAGTCCTGGCCGGCGATGGCCACGTCGTTCAGCGGCGTGATCGTGCCGGCCGTACCGGTGGCGGGATTGGTCCAGCGAATCGTGCTGCCGATGGTGGCGTTGCGGGCGGAAATCTCCGCCTGCTGGAAGTAGCGCGCGTCGTCGGCGGCCAGCGTGGCAGCGAAAGCGGCGCCGCGGCCGGCGTCGAGCAGCGAGCCGCCGGTGCCGGAGGGCGTCTCTATCGAGCCGCCGTCGCCGCCCTGGCCGGTGGCGGCGATGCCGCCGCTGGCCTGCGGCCCCAGCGGCTGGGTCGGTTCAGTCTCGCAGGCGGCGACGGCCAGGGCCATCGCCAACGCCAGCGGGGAATAAGCGGCGATGCGCATGGTCGACTACTCCTTCCACCTCAGCGCCGGCGGCTTCATGGCTGCCGGTCGATCGTTCCAGTGCGGTCCGTCCGGAAACGACGACGCGACCCGACACCAATGCCGGGCCGCGTGTCAACCGGAGCGGCGGCCGGACAACGGGTCCGGCCGCCGCGATGCCGGGTCCGCCGTGCGGCCCCGTCAGGTCAGCTGACCGCTTCCCAGGTGCCGTCCGGGTTCTGGCAGGCGGTGCCGCGCAGGGTCTCCTGCCGGCCGTCGATGAACACGGTCTGCACATAGTCGCGGCAATAGCGGCCGGCGTAGCTGGTCGAGGCCGGCAGGGTCTGCACCGTGCCGCGGTTGCCGTTGTCCGGGTTGGTCCAGGCCACGGTCTGGCCCGGCTGGGCCGCGAACGCCTGGGTCTGCGCCTGCTGCGCCAGCAGCTGGTCCTGCTCGTCCATATAGGCGCCGATCGAGCTGCCGATCAGGGCGCCCAGCAGGGTGCCGCCGGCAACCGCGACCAGGCGGCCGGTGCCGCTGCCGAACTGGCTGCCGAGCGCCGCGCCGGCGACGCCGCCGGCCAGACCGCCGATCGTGCTGCGCGACGGCCCGGTGCAGGCGCTGGCGCCGACGGCCACGACCATGGTGGCGGCGATGATCTTGAAGCTGTTCATGGTTTTCTGCCTCTCTCGCGTTGGGGGTTCGTTCCAGATTGTATTCCGATATTCGGTGACCGCACTATATATCGGGACGCTTTATGGCCGAAATGTGAAGCCAGGCCTGAGGATTGCGGGCATTTCTGGGCGGGTCGTGACTGGGGTCACAAGCCGGTCCGGCGCCGGGAACCGGCCCGCGAACCTCGCCCCGAAAGACGACGACAGGTGCGCTATGGCGGACGACATCGACAACAACCGCGCGTTCGACGAGCCGTTCCGGCGCTTCGCGGAATGGTTCGCCGAAGCGGAGCGCAGCGAGCCGTCTGATGCCAGCGCGGTGTGCCTCGCCACGGTCGACGCGGAGGGGCGGCCGTCGGCGCGCATGGTGCTGCTGAAGGGCCACGACAGCCGCGGCTTCGTCTTCTACACCAACCTGGAAAGCCGCAAGGGCGGCCAGCTGGCGGCCAACCCCAACTGCGCCTTGTGCTTCCACTGGAAGTCGCTGGAGCGGTCGGTGCGCATCGAGGGCGCGGTCGAGCCGGTAACGGCGCAGGAAGCCGACGCCTATTTCGAATCCCGCCCCCGCGACAGCCGCATCGGCGCCTGGGCGTCGCAGCAGTCGCGGCCGCTGCCGGGCCGGTTCGCGCTGGAGAAGGCGGTCGCGCGCTATGCCACCAAATACGCCGTCGGCCGGATTCCGCGGCCGCCCTATTGGTCCGGCTTCCGCATCGTGCCGCGGCGCATCGAGTTCTGGCAGCAGAAGCCGTTCAGGCTGCACGACCGGACGGTCTATCATCTCAGCAATCCCGAATCGGGCTGGCGCGTGGAGCACCTCTATCCGTAGGCGCCGACGGCCCGTCCGCCAACCGACGGTCCGCCCTTGAACACGGAAGACCAGAGCGAGGTCATCGGCTTCCTGACCGAACGGGCCCGCGCCCGCGACCGGCAGGCCGAGCGGATCGACACCCATGCCGCGCACATCTTCCTGTCCGCCGACGAGGCCTGGAAGCTGAAGCGGGCGGTCTGGTACCCGTTCATGGACCTGAGCGACGCGGCCCGCCGCCACGACTGCTGCGTGGCCGAGGTCGAGCTCAATCGCCGCACCGCGCCGGACATCTACCTCGGCGTCTGCGCCATCACCCGCGAGAGCGGCGGCGGCCTCGCCATCGACGGCGGCGGCGCGGTGGTCGACTGGTTCGTGCGCATGCGCCGGTTCGATCAGGCCGGGCTGCTCGACCGGCTGGCCGATGCCGGCGCGCTGGCGCTCGACGCCATGGCCATGCTGGCGGCGGAGATTGCGGCCTTTCACGCCGCCGCCAAGGCGCGGCCCGACAAGGGCGGCGCCGAGGCGCTGCGCTGGATCGTCGACGACAACTGCGCCGAGTTCCGCGAGATGCCGGCGCTGGTTGCGTCGGAAAAGGTAGCGGCGCTGGAAGCCGCGAGCCACGCACAGCTCGACCGGGTCGGCGCATTGCTCGACGCCCGCCGCGCGAGCGGGTTCGTCCGCCGCTGCCATGGCGACCTGCACCTGCGCAACGTGGTGATGATCGACGGGCGGCCGACGCTGTTCGACTGCATCGAGTTCAGCGACGACATCGCCTGCATCGACGTCCTCTACGACGTCGCCTTCATGCTGATGGATCTGTGGGTGCGCGGCCTGAAGCCGCACGCCAACGCGCTGTTCAACGGCTACATGGCCGCCACCGACCAGTTCGGCGGCCTGGCGGCGCTGCCGCTGTTCCTGTCGGCGCGGGCGGCGATCCGGGCCAAGGTGCTGGCGCTCGAGGCCGCCGCCGACGGCGGCGATGCCGACGGCCACGGCGCGGAGATCGCCCGCTATCTCGACCTGGCGGAAAGCTTCGCCCGCCCGGCGCCGCCGCGGCTGGTCGCCGTCGGCGGCCTGTCCGGCAGCGGCAAGTCGACGCTGGCCCGTGCGCTGGCGCCCGGTCTGGGTCCGGCGCCGGGTGCCGTCGTGCTGCGCAGCGACGTCGCGCGCAAGCACCTGTTCGGCGTCGATCCGGCCGAGCGGCTGCCGCAGGAGGCCTATGCGCCTGCGGTGAGCGCGCGGGTCTACGGGCTGTTGATGGACCGTGCCGCGCAATGCCTGGCCGAGGGTCAGGCGGTCGTGGTCGACGCGGTCTTCGACCGGCCCGCCGACCGGGCCGCCGTGGCCGGCGTTGCCGCCGACCTCGGCCTGCCGTTCGCCGGGTTCTGGCTGCAGGCGCCCGAGGCTGTGCTGACCGCGCGCGTCGGCGCGCGGCGCGGCGATGCCTCCGACGCCGATGCGGCGGTGGTGCGCCGCCAGCTCAAGCTCGACACCGGCGAGATCGCGTGGGCGCGGCTCGATGCCGCCCGGCCGGCGGCGGAGGTTGCCGCCCAGGCCCGAATGCGGCTAGTCGATACGCTTGCCTAGCGCGAATGCCGCGCTAGTCTGAGAATCTGTCGCAACCCTGGCGCGCGGGCAGTCACCATGGCCAACGAACGCAAGACGATGGTGCTGACCGGCGCCAGCCGCGGCATCGGCCATGCCACGGTCAAGCGCTTCTCGGACGAGGGCTGGCGGGTCATCACCTGTTCGCGCGAGGACATTCCCGAACACTGCCTGCGCGACCCGAACTGGACCCACCATCGCCCGACCGACCTGTTCGATCCGAAGGACGTGCGTGCCTTCATCGACTGGACGCTGGACACGCTGGGCGACCGCCCGCTGCATGCCCTGGTCAACAACGCCGCGGTGTCGCCGAAGACGCCGTTCAAGGAGCGGCTGGGCTGCCTGAACGGCGACGTGGCCGACTGGCGGCTGGTGTTCGAGCTGAACTTCTTCACGCCCCTGCAGCTGGCGCGCGGCTTCGGTGCCCTGCTGGCCAAGGGTGCCAAGGTGGGCGGCGGCTCGATCGTCAACATCACCTCGATCGCCGGCCACGCGATTCACCCGTTCGCCGGGTCGGCCTATTCCACCTCCAAGGCGGCGCTGTCGGCGCTGACCCGCGAACTGGCGGTGGAATTCGCCGAGCTCGGCGTCCGGGTCAACGCGGTGGCGCCCGGCGAGATCGAGACCGAGATGATCGGGCCGGAATACGAACCGCTGGTCGCGCGCATCCCGATGCAGCGCATGGGCACGCCGGAGGAAGTGGCGGCGACGGTGTTCCGGCTGTCGACCGAGGACTTCGGCTATGTCACCGGCACCGAGGTGTTCGTCACCGGCGGTCAGCACCTGTATTGAGCGCTCCGCGCCGCGCCGGGGTGGGTCGGGCACCGGCCCGGCCGACAGGTTAATCATTGGTTAAGGCATCGCTGGTTGACTTGATTACGCTGCACGACGCCCGACATGGGGGGAAAGGCCGCGTCGGTCCCTCCCATCGGCGGGCGCTGCAGAGCGGCGCAGCCGCAGCGGGAGGCGACAATGCCGGTGCAGGTCGCACCCGGCCGAAACGGCAGACTGCGGCCCGTCCTTGGGAGGAAGCGATGCAGGCAAGGGACCTGATGCGTCCGTGCGGCGATCCCGCGCGCCCCGGCACGCCAATCACCGAAGTGGCCCAGATGATGGCCGCGGCCTTCGTCCGGGCGCTGCCCGTCGCGGAAGACGGGCGATTCCTCGGCATCGTCACCGATTGGGACATCTCCTGCCGGACCGTCATCCGCGGCAAGGAGGTCGCGGCCACCGTGGTCGGCGACGTGATGGCGCCCGGCTACGAGGCCTGCGACGCCAGCACGGCGATCGAGGTCGCGGTGGCCCAGATGGACCGGCGCGGGGTTCCGTGCCTGCCCGTGCTGGACCGCGACCTGCAGCTGCTGGGAATGCTGCACCGCGCCGACGCCGGCCGGGCGGACGCCTGACCCGGATCGCCCCGGGGCTTTGCCCCTATGGCAGGCCGGGATAGCTGCCGACGAATTCGATCTCGATGTCGGGGAAGCTGTCGACGAACTGGATGGTGAAGTCCGGGAACGACTCCACGAACTCCCACTGTCCGCATGCCTCGGGGAAGCTGTCGACCGGTTCGACGTTGAGGTCGGGGAAGCTCTCGACCACCCGCACGGTGATGTCGGGAAAGCTGTCGACGACCTCGACCTCGCCCCACAGGTCGATGCCGTTGTAGGTGCAGTCGGCCAGGTCGCCGGCGTGCGCCGGCGCGGCCATGGCGGCGAACGCGGCCGCGACGACGGCGGGCAGCAGCGCGGCCATACGTGGCGTGGCTGGGGTCATGTCCCGGTCCTCCTCGGTTCGGGGGTACGGGCGGCCGCCTGGCCGGCCCGACAAGGCGACCGTGACAGATTATTACGGCAAATTCATGATCCGGATCGCACCGGACCGGTTCAGCCGGTGCGGCCTTCGGCGCCGTCAGCCAGCCGCATTACCAACGAACGGCACCAGGCCAGCCGGGCGCCGTTCTCCGCCACTTCCAGGTCGATCCAGGTGCCGACATGGCCGTCGTCGGTCAGCGGGTGCCGCCGGAGCGCGCTGAGCCGTGCGATCTCGCCCTCGAACAGGGCGCACATGCGGTTCAGCTCTTCGGCCTGCTCGGCCGGCGGCAGCAGCGGCAGGAAGCGCAGCTTCAGCGCCAGCCACAGCTTGTTGAACTCGCTGGCCGGCTTGCGCAGGCGGGTGACCAGCAGGCGCAGGAACTCGACGCGGCCGGCCTCGGTGATCGAGACGATGCCTTCGCCTTCCTCGCCGCCGGCGATCAGCCCGTCATAGCGCAGCAGCTCCAGCGACGAGCCGAAGGCATCCGGCGTCGGCCCGACCACGGCGATGGCGAGATCGCGGATCTCCTGCGCCAGGTCGGCATAGTCGCGCTCGCGCAGCGCCAGTGCACCGAGCGCGGCAAGCCGCATCGCGCGCGACGGCAACAGGGTCGGGTCGGCGTGGCTGCGATCCGGGGCCATTGCGATGCCTGTACGGGAGGAACCGCCATCGTCTTAGCGCCGAAGCGTCGGGATGGCCAGCACGGCGCCGTCACGCGCCTGCCGCCGCGGCCGGCTTGGCCCACGGGTCCGGGCCCGGGTCGCCGCCGCTGGCCGCCACCTGCAGCCGCTCCATGAAGTGGGCCCAGCCGTGGTTGTGCCGCTCGGCGACGCTGCCGCTGAGCCCGCGATGGAACAGGCGCACACGGGTGCCGTCGTTCTCGGCGGTCAGCGTCACCTCTATGGTGCTCGCGCCCGGCTTGACCGTCGCGTCCGGCCCCTCCCAGCCCCAGGTGAACACGACGCGGGAATAGGGGTCGACCGCGACCATCTCGCCGCGCGCGATGCTGGTGCCGGTGACGTTGCAGCGGAAGATGCCGCCGGGCCGCGCGTCGATCTCGGCCTCGACGCCCATCCAGCGCACGATCTGGTCGGCCTCGGTGAAGAATGGGAACACGGTCTCCGGCTTCGCCGCGACCCAGATCTCGCGGACCACGCCGTCCGCCATGACCCCTTGCGCAGTGCCGTCAGCCATCACGAATCCCCCGTCGCTCCGGGCGGCACTCCGCCCGTCCTTGCCCGTTCCTCTGCCTCCGCCGCCAGCTTCAGCTTCTCCAGCCGGTCTTCCCAGAACCGGTCGAGGAAGCGGATCACGCCGTTGATCGTTTCCGGCCTGGCCCGATAAAAGCGGCGGTTGCCGTCTTTGCGCACGCTGACCAGCTCGGCGTCGATCAGCACCTTCAGGTGCTGCGAGATCGCCGGCCGGCTGACCGCGAACTGCGCCGCGATGTCGCCTGCCGTTCGCTCGTCGTCGCGGACGATGCGCAGGATCTCGCGCCGGTGCGGGTCGGCGATGGCTTTGAGTGCGGCGTCCATGGCAGTCATGTAAGAGCTAACTTACGCATTGGCCTGGGGCAAGGGCCTTCGCGTCAGGACGGCAGCGGCGCATCGTCCCCGCTCGGCCAGAACGCCGCCGCATGGTGCCGCAGGCCGAGCCACAGCAACAGGAACAGATCGAGCGCGTAAAGCGCCCCGAAGACCGGAGAGAACGGCCAATACAGGCGCAGAAAGAAGCCGGCCACGAAACCGAGCAGGGCCAGGCAGGCGCCATAGACCAGCGTGCCGAGCAGGGCGAAGGCGATCGGACCGCGCCGTCGCGACAGCAGTTCGGCGGACAGGAAAACGCCGGCGAGGAGGGCCACGCCGCCGCCGATGGCGCCGGGCAGCAGCGAAACCACCATGATCCGTCCCGCCTCATCGAACCCGGCGACGATCAGGCCGCAGAGCACCAGTTGCAGATAGCCGATCGGCACGACGAGAAGACTGGCACGGAATATCCGGCGGCGTACGTCCGGGTCACGGCTGGCAAGTGTCCACAGCGCCGGATCGCGCGGCGGCCAGACGATCGTGGCGGCGCGTCGCCACCGGCTCATCCGGCCGTCCGGCTTCAGGCCGCGATGCGGATGTCGAGCCGGCCCCAGATGTCGCTGAGCGCAGCGACCAGGCGGTCCATCAGCACATCGCTATGGACCGGGCTCGGCGTCAGCCGCAGCCGCTCGGTCCCTTTCGGCACGGTCGGGAAGTTGATCGGCTGCACGTAGATGCGGTGGCGCGACATCAGGTCGTCGGTGGCCTGTTTGCACAGCACCGGGTCGCCGACCAGCACCGGCACGATGTGGCTGACCGAGGGCATCACCGGCAACCCGGCGTCGGCCAGCTTGCGCTTCAGCGTCGCCGCGCGCTCCTGCTGGGCGTCGCGCTCGACCTGGCTCTGTTTCAGATGGCGCACGCTGGCCAGCGCCCCGGCGGCCATCACCGGCGGCAGGGCGGTGGTGAAGATGAAGCCGGGCGCGAAGGAGCGGATCGCGTCGACCAGCGCACGCGAGCCGGCGATATAGCCGCCGACCGTGCCATAGGCCTTGGCCAGCGTCCCCTCGATGATCGTCACCCGGTCGAGCACGCCGTCGCGCTCGGCGACGCCGCCGCCGCGCGGGCCGTACATGCCGACGGCATGCACCTCGTCCAGATAGGTCATCGCGCCGAAGCGGTCGGCCAGGTCGCAGATGGCGGCGATCGGCGCGATGTCGCCATCCATCGAATAGACCGACTCGAAGGCGATCACCTTCGGCCGGGTCACCGGCACGGCGCGCAGCAGCTCCTCGAGGTGGGCGAGGTCGTTGTGGCGGAACACCCGCTTCTCGCACCGGCTCTCGCGTATGCCGTGGATCATCGAGGCGTGGTTCAGCTCGTCGGACAGGAACACCGCGTCGGGCATCAGCTTGCCCAGCGTGCTCAGCGTCGCCTGGTTGGAGACGTAGCCCGAGGTGAACAGCAGCGCCGCCGACTTGCGGTGCAGATCCGCCAGCTCGCGCTCCAACAGGGTGTGATAGCGGTGGGTGCCGGAGATGTTGCGGGTGCCGCCGGCGCCGGCGCCGCAGCGCTGCACCGCCTCGACCATCGCCGCGATCACGGCAGGGTGCTGGCCCATGCCGAGATAGTCGTTGGAGCACCAGACCGCGACCTCGTCGCCGAGCGCGGCGGCGTCCGCCTGCTGCTGGCTGCCGTGGTAGGTCGCGTGCGGGAAATTGCCCGCCTGGCGCTCAAGGTCGGCAAAGACGCGGTAGTTGCCTTCCGCCTTCAGTCGGCCGATCGCTTCGTTGAAGCGGCCCTCGTAATCCACCGGCGTCTCTTTCCCGTCCCGTTGCGGTCGCGGTCCCGCAATAACAACACCTCTTCGCGCCGTATCAATCCATGCGCCACGTGGTCGCGCAGGAATGCGGCGTCCCCCGCGCCGACGGTCCGAAGACCGTCTTAGCGTCGCAGAGGCTGCAAATCCACTGACACTTGGGTGAGGGCGGGCCGGCGCGTGCGCCGGCCCGCGGGATCGTCCTCAGGCGGCGCGGACCCGCTCGAAGAACCTCACGACCTCGGTCTTCAGCGTCTCGGCCTGCTGACCCAGCTCGCGCGCCGCACTCTGCACCTGGGCGGCACCCTCGCCGGTCTCGGCCGCGGCCTGGTTGACCGAGGTGATGTTGGTGGTCACCTCGCTGGTGCCGGCGGCCGCCTGCTGCACGTTGCGGGCGATCTCCTGGGTCGCGGAACCCTGCTGCTCGACCGCGGCGGCGATCGAGTTGGCGATCTGGCTGACCTCGGTGATAGTGTTGCCGATGCCGTCGATCGCGCTGACCGCGCGCTTGGTGGCGTCCTGGATGCCGGCGATCTGCGCGGCGATCTCGTCGGTCGCCTTGGCGGTCTGCGAGGCCAGGCTCTTCACCTCCGAGGCGACGACCGCGAAGCCCTTGCCCGCCTCGCCGGCGCGCGCCGCCTCGATGGTGGCGTTCAGCGCGAGCAGGTTGGTCTGACCGGCGATGTCGTTGATCAGCTTGACCACGTCGCCGATCTTCTGGGCGCTGTCGGCCAGGGCGCGGACCAGCTCGTTGGTCTGGTTCGCCTCGTCGACGGCCGTACGCGAGATCTGGGCCGACTGGCCGACCTGGCGGTTGATCTCGGCGATCGAGGCGGAAAGCTCCTCGGCGGCCGAGGCCACGGTCTGCACGTTGGTCGAGGCCTCCTCGGCTGCTGCGGCCACCGCGGTCGACTGCTGCGAGGTGTTGTCCGCATTGGCGGCGAGGCCGTCGGCGATGCTGAGCATCTGCGACGCAGCCGAGCTGACGGTGCTCAGCGCGGTCTTCATCTGCTGGTCGAAGTCGGAAACGGCGGCATCGACCCGGCCCTGCCGCTCGGCGCGCTCGTTCAGCATGGCTTCCTGGTAGACCGAGATGGCGAAGTCCATGTCGAGCATGACGGCCGAGGTGACGGCGGCCAGCATCTTGGTGAGCTTGTCGGGGTTGCGGCGGTAGGTCTTCACCGCCAGCGCGCTGAGGTGGCCCATGACGAAGCTGTAGCCGCCGATGTACCAGCGCGGCTCCAGGCCGATCTTGTTGTGGACCATGCCGATCTGGCGGACGCCGTTGATGTACGCCTCGTCGAAGCGACCGTTGAACAGGCGGCCCCAGTGGGTGGCCTGCGCGCCCTTCAGCCGCGGAATGTCGTTGCCGATCAGGCGGGCCAGGTTCGGCTGCTTGGTGGCGTGATCGTAGAAGCCGTTCAGCACGGTCGGCAGCGCCGGCTCCAGCGCCTGCCAGAACTCGCGCAGCAAGGCGCCGCTCTCCTCATTGATCTTCATGAAGTTCAGGCGGGTCTCGCGATCGACGGTGTTCGTGCTCTGATTGGCGGATGACATCAGACGGTCCTTCATTTCAGGGGGTTGCCGGGTTGTCCCTCGTTCTTATGCAGCGACGTGGCACGCGCGGAGTGATCGCGTGCGCGGGCCAAGTCGTTCCGCTATTTGCTCGCTCGGCGGCGCGATATTTTCCAAGTCCTTCGGTGTAGAAATAGCCAGAGGGCGTGTACGGTTGCCGCGTCAATTTCCCCTTTTTGTGTAAAAGGTGGCTTAACGCTGCAAGTCGAGAACAAGTACTGATCGCGCTCTGGTTTCGGTTCGAAACCAATCCGGCACTTCGCGGGTGCCTCGCCGCCATCCGCCGCTTGACTCGGTCGGTCGCCGGGTCGCGTATGGCAGACAAGAAAAGCAGGAGGGGCGCGCGAGGATGATCGTCGATTTCGGTTCGCTCAATGTCGACCTGATCGTGAAGGTCGAGCATTTGCCCGCGCCGGGCGAAACGGTGCTGTGCCCGGACTACGTGATGGTGCCCGGCGGCAAGGGCGCGAACCAGGCCTGTGCGGCGGCCCGCGCCGCCAAGGGCGATCCGGCGGTGACCAGCGAGCGGATCGCCATGGTCGGCGCGGTCGGCGACGACGACTTCGGCCCGAAGGCGACCGCGCTGCTGGCCGAGGCCGGCGTCGACCTGACGGCGATGAGCCGGGTCGACCGGCCGACGGCCTGTGCGCTGATCTGGGTCGATTCGCGCGGCGAGAACTCGATCGTGGTGGCCAGCGGCGCGAACCTGGCGCTCACCGCCGACCGCCTGCCCGCTTCGCTACTGGGCCCGCAGACGACCGTGCTGCTGCAGGCGGAGGTGCCGCTGGCGGAGAACTGGGCGGTGGTGCGTCGGGCCCATGCCGCCGGCGCGCGGGTCGTGCTGAATGTCGCCCCGGCGGCGCCGGTGCCCGAGGACGTGCTGCGCTCGGTCGGCGTGCTGGTGGTCAACGAGATCGAGGCGCGGATGATCGCCGAGGCCGGCGGGCTCGCCGCCGACACGCCGACGGCGACCGCGGCCGCGCTGGCCGGCCGTTACGGCCATACCTGCATCGTGACGCTGGGCGGCGAGGGCGCGGCCGCCTTCGGTCCCGGCGGCGCCTGGCAGGTCGATGCGTTGAAGGTCGATCCGGTCGACACCACCGGCGCGGGCGACGCCTTCGTCGGCGTGCTGGCCCAGGGTCTCGACGGCGGGCTTGCCCTGCCGGAGGCGATGCGGCGCGCCAGCGTCGGCGCTGCGCTGGCCTGCCTGACGCTGGGCTGCCAGTCGAGCTATGTCACCGGCGATGCCATCCGCGCCCGGCTCGACGACCTGGCGCCGCCGCGGCGCATCGGCTGAGCGGCGCATCCGGCCGCTCGCACGGCGGGGAGGATCGATGGCGATCTATGTGATCTGTCACGGCGCCTGGTCGGGCGGCTGGTCGTGGCAGGCGGTGCGCCGCCGGCTCGCCGCCGCCGGGCACGAGGTGTTCACGCCGTCCTATACCGGGCTCGGCGAGCGCGCCCATCTGGTCGGCCCCGCCGTCGGCCTCGGCACCCATATCGAGGACATCGTCAGCCTGATCGAATTCGAGGACCTGGAAGGCGTGACCCTGGTCGGCCACAGCTATGGCGGCATGGTCGCCGCAGGCGTCGGCGACCGGGTGCCGGCGCGCATCCGCCGCGCGATCTTCCTCGACGCCTTCGTGCCGGCGGACGGGCAGTCGGTGCGCGACCTGGCCGCCGGCGGGCCGCCCGGCGACATCGTCGACGGCTGGCTGGTGCCGCCGATGCCGGCGCCGCCGGATACCGCCGGACCGATGCTCGCCTGGGGCGGGCCGCGCCACCGCCACCAGCCCGAGGCCTGCTTCAGCGAGCCGATCCGGCTGGCGTCGGCGAGGCCGCCCTTCGCCCGCAGCTACATCCACTGCACCGTCAAGACGCCGCCGGACACGTTCAAGCCGTTCGCCGACCGGCTGCGCGACGACCCGGCCTGGGATTTCCACGAACTGGCCACCGGCCACAGCCCGAACATGAGCGCACCCGACCTGCTGAGCGACCTGCTGCTGGCGATCGGCTGAGCCGGGCCGCGGGGGCGGCAAGCGTCGCCTCAGCTCATCCAGTTGCCGCCGTCGACGTTGAGGGTCTGGGCGACGACATAGTCGCTGTCGGCCGAGGCCAGGAAGATGGCGGCGCCGGTGTGGTCGTCGGGCCGGCCCATGCGGCCATAGGGCACCGCCTCGCCGACCAGGCGCTTCTTCTCGCCGATCGGCCGGCCCTCGTACTTGGCGAACAGACTGTCGACAACGTCCCACATCGGCGTGTCGACCACGCCCGGGGCGATGCCGTTGACGTTGATGCCGTGCTTGATCAGCGCCAGCCCGGCCGACTGGGTGATGCTGACCACCGCGGCCTTGCTGGCGCAGTAGACCGAGACCAGCGGCTCGCCGCGCCGCCCGGCCTGCGAGGCGATGTTGATGATCTTGCCGCCGCTGCCCTGGCTGACCATCTGCGCCGCCACCGCCTTCAGCGTGAACAGCAGGCCCTTGACGTTGACCGCCATCACCCGGTCGTAGCTGCCCTCGGTGGTCTCCAGGATCGGCTCCATCTCGAAGATCGCCGCGCCGTTGACCAGGATGTCGATGTGGCCGCCCCAGCCGACCACCTTGGCGACCATGGCGTCGATCGAGGCCATGTCGGTGACGTCGAGCGCGACGGGCAGGGCGGCAGGCCCCAGTTCCCTGGCCGTCGCCGCTGCGACGTCGGCCAGCACGTCGCAGACCGCGACCCTGGCGCCCTCGCGGACATAGCCCTCGGCGATGGCGCGCCCGATGCCGCGCGCCCCGCCGGTGACGACCGCGACCTTCCCCTGCAGTTTCATGGCTTTTCCTCCGGCCTTTGCGGACTCGTCAGCCGCGGCTGACGATCAATACACCAAGCGCGACCGAAAGCGCGGTCGCCACGTAGATGGACAGCGCCTGCTCCAGGAACCGCATCCACAGCAGGTGGATGGCGACGAACAGCACGACGCTGATGAACAGGCGGTCGAACCAGTTGGTGACGATCGGCAGGAAGCCCGGCCGCTTCGTGCGCTTCCCCGTCCCGCCGTTCCGTCCGCCGGCCGCGCCGGCTCCGTTCCTGCCGCTGGCCATCGGCGCTACTCCTTGACCGCGCCGAAGGTCAGGCCGGCGACGATGTGGCGCTGCACCACGGAGAATACGATCAGCGCCGGGATCAGTGTGATCACCGCGATCGCCGCCATGATCCCCCATTCGGTGCCGGTGGTGGTGACATATTCCGACAGCCCGGTGGTCAGCGTGCGCGCGTTGAAGCTGGTCAGGGTCGCGGCCAGCAGGAACTCGTTCCAGGCGAACACCCAGGTCAGGATCAGGGTGACCGCCAGCCCGGGCCGGGCCAGCGGCAGCACCACCTTGGTGATGACGTGCCAGGTGCTGGCGCCGTCGACGACGGCCGCCTCGTCGAGCTCGCGCGGGATCGCCTCCACCGTCGGCCGCAGGGTCCAGATCGCGAAGGGCAGGTTGAAGGTGCAGTAGATCAGGATCATGCCGATGCGGCTGTCGTACAGCGAGAAGGTGCCGATCTTGAACACCTGGGTCAGCAGCAGGAAGAACGGCAGCAGGAACACGGCCGGCGGCGCCATCCGGTTGGTGATCGTCCAGAAGAAGATGCTTTCCTTGCCGCCGAGGTCGTAGCGCGACAGCGCATAGCAGGCCATGAAGCCCAGGGTGGTGACGAGCACCGCGTTGCCGGTGGAGATGATGATCGAGTTCCACAGGTAGCGGCGCAGCGTGTCGTCGGTCAGCACCTCGGCGTAGTTGTCCCAGTAGAAGGTGGAGAGCAGCACCTCCGGCGTGGTGAACAGGTCGACCGCCGGCTTTACCGAGATCACGAACAGCCAGTAGATCGGGAACAGCGTGACGAAGCTGATTGCCAGCCAGATCAGCAGCGAGATCCAGGGTCGCTTCGATCGCATCGCGGCTCAGGTCCTCGTGTTGCGCGGCGCGATCAGGGCGACGTAGAGCAGCCAGCAGATCACGATGGTGAGGTAGAGCACGATGATGGAGATGGCAGAGCCGTAGCCGTAGTCGGTCTTCGGGAACACGATCCGCCAGATGTGCAGCCCGACATAGCGCGTCGCCGCGCCCGGGCCGCCGCCGGTCAGCATCCAGACCTCGTCGACCGTGCGCAGCGCATCCATCAGCCGGATGAACAGCGTGGCGAGGATGGCCGGCCGGATCATCGGCAAGGTGATGTGCCAGAAGATCTGCCGCTTGTTGGCGCCGTCGATCTGGGCCTGCTCGAACGGTTCCTTCGGAAGCGAAACCAGCGCCGCGATCAGCGACAGCGTGACCAGCGGCGTCCAGTGCCAGATGTCCATCACCACGGTGACGACGAAGGCGGCCGTGGCGCTCTGGCCGATGTTCATGTCGTAGCCGAACCACTCGTCCAGGAAGTGCGGGATGATGCCGATGCTGGGCGTGGTCATCAGCCGCCACACCGATCCGACCACGATCGGCGCCACGATCAGCGGCAGGGTGTGCACTGTGCGGAAGAAGCCGCGCCCCGGGAACTCGCGCAGCAGCGCCTGTGCCAGGAAGTAGCCCAGCACCAGCTCGCTGACGACCGCGAACGCCACGAACTGCATGGTCACGACGACCGAGAACAGGAACTCGTCGTCGAACACGAGGCGGCGGAAGTTGTCGGCGCCGGCATATGTCATGTTCGGGTTGGCGCCGAACGGGTTCCATTGCTGGAACGCCAGGAACAGGACGTAGAGGAACGGAATCACGCCGAACACGCCGAGCAGGATCAGCGTGGGCGAGAGCAGGAGCCAGCCAACCTTGTTGGATTTCACGGCGCTGTCCTTGGGGCGCGGCCGGGCCGATGCATGCGGGGGCGCCCGAGCCGAAGGTGCCGAGGGGACCGGCTGCTGCGGTCCCCTCGGTGCCGGTCGGTGCGGTGGCGGGCGTTACTGGCGGTAGCCGAGCTGCTTCAGCTCTTCCTCGGCCCGCGCCGCCATCTGGTCGAGACCTTCGTCGGGGCCGACCTCGCCGGTCAGGATCTGGTAGAAGATCGGCGCGGTCGCCTCGCGGACCTGGGCGTGGAACGGATAGGCCGGGGCGCCGGCGAACAGGCGGCCCTGGTCGCGCAGCATGGTGTAGTAGCCGCCCAGCGTCTCGTCCATCGCCTGCACCTGCGGGTCGTCGTAGGTCGCGGTGTTGGTGATCCGCGGCGCCGCGACGGCCCAGCCCGGCTGCACCTCGTTCTGGCCGATGAACTGCAGGAACAGGAGCGCGGCTTCCTTGTTGTTCGACGTGACCGGGATGCCGAAGGCGCCGCCGTCGTAGTAGCCGATGTAGCCGGTGCCGGCTTCGGCCGCTTCCATCACGCCGGGCGAGGTCGGCGGCAGAGCGACGCCGACGTTGCCGACGACGCGCGACTTCGACTCGTCGGACGCGATCCAGGCGGCATTCTCGCCGTAGACCAGGCCCTGTGCGGCGCGACCGGCGGCGAAGGTGGTGCCGACCTCGGTCCAGGTCGACGCCGGCGATTCCGGCGGCGCGATGTCGCGCAGGTGCAGCCACCAGCGCAGCGCTTCCTTGGCCTCGGGGCTGTTCATCGTGCCGCCGTTCGCGACGGTGGCGGCATAGTTGGCGTCGGCGTTGATGCCCCAGTTGTAGACGCCGAAGGTGGGCGCGACCGATTCGAAGAACTCGTACCACGATGCCGGATGGCCGGTGTGGGCCTGGGCGGTCGAGCCCCAGAGCTCCATGCCGTGCTCCTGGCCCCACGCGGTGAAGAACTCGGCGATCTCGGTATATTCCTCGTGGGTGGTCGCCGGCGCGAGCTCGCGTCCGGTCCGCTCCTGGAACGCGGCGCGGATCTCGGGGTCGTTGAACAGGTCGGTCCGATAGAGATAGAGCTTGATGAAGGCTTCCATCGGCACGCCGAACAGGTCGCCGCCGTCGCCGCGGAAGTAGTTCGCGAAGGTGGTGAAGTTCGCCTCGTCGAAGGTCGCGGCCTTCAGGGCGGCGTTGTCGGCCAGCGACTGGGTGATGTCGACCAGGAAGTCGCGCGACAGATACGCGTAGATGATGTCCTGCTCGATGTAGACCATGTCATAGATGCCGGTGCCGGCCTCCATGTCCTTGATGGCCTTGTCGTACATCTGGTCCCAGGACGTGGTCTCGATCTCGACCGCGATGCCGGTCAGCTCTTCGAATTGCGGCGCCAGCACGTCGGCGATGTAGTTCGACGGCGGGGTCGCCTCGGTCACGCCGCGCAGCGTGACGCCCTGATACGGCGCCGCCGCGTCGGCCCACCATTGATCGTCCGCCATCGCCTGCGCGCTGATCACGACGGCAGCCATGCTGACGGCCGTCAGCCTGAGCGTTCTCACGGTTTCAATCCTCCCTTGGTCTTTCCGTGGCCGTAGATCATTTGCTCAGCCACTGAGCAAAAATGCTCGGCCTTCGCCCTGCGGGAGTCAAGCCGGGAATTTCACAGCGTGGCCACCACGGCGGCGGCGGTGTCTTCGTCGGTGATCAGCCCGCTGATCAGCCGGCCGCGCAGGGCCGCGGCGATCGGCTGCACCTTGCGGGCGCCGCCGCCGATGGCGACGACGGTGCGCCCCGGGCCGGGCCGCAGCGGCGCGCTGAGCACGCGACGATTGAACGAGCCGTCGATCAGCCGGCCCTCGCGATCGAACGCCCAGCCGGCGATCTCGCCCACCGCCTGCTGCTCGCTCAGCTCGTTCAGCTCCTCGTCGGTCAGGAAGCCGTCGACGTGCAACGGCCCGTCCCAGCTGACGTCGCTGATGCCGACCAGCGACAGCCGTGCCTTCTCCGCCAGGTCGTTCAGCGTCAGATGGGCGCGCTGGGCGGCATAGAGGTTGCGCTCGTCCTCGGTCTCGGCGACCAGCGGCATCGGCCGCGGATAGCAGCGGCAGCCCAGCCGGTCGGCCAGCCGCATCACCACCTCGAAGCGGTTGGCGGAAGCGTCGCGGCCGATCGAGCCGACCAGCGAGACCAGCCGGTGCTGCGGCCGGCTCGCCGGCGTGACCTGCTCAACCATGGCTCTGAGCGCGCGCCCGGTGGTCAGCCCGATCACCACCGGGGCCGGATTGGCGATCTCCGCCTCCAGCCGCAACGCCGCGGCCAGCGCCACGCCCTGGGTCATCGAAGCGGGGTCGGTCGGGTCCGACGGCTGCACGTCGCAGATCTGCAGGCCGAACCGGGCGGTCAGAGTCTCCGCCAGCGCGGCGCAGCTGGCGATCGGCCGGGTCACCTCGACCCGCACCAGCCGCTCGGAGACCGCGAAGGCGATCATCCGCTGGGCGGCCGGCCTTGAGATGCCCAGCTTGTCGGCGATCTGCTCCTGGGTGTCGCCGGCAACGTAGTAGAGCCAGGCGGCGCGGGCGGCCTGGTCGAGCTTCAGCTGCTGTCGATCGGGAGTTGCGGCCAACGTCGCTAACCTTCATCATCGCGGTCCGGAAATATGAGCACCAATGCACAAAGTGAGCAATTGCTCATTTTTTGCGAAACCCTGGCCAGCCAACGGCCGCGCCGCTGCGCAGCCGCTACAAAGGAGACGATGGCGTTGTATCGGGAGAAATCGGACCTGACCGGCCGGGTGGCTGTGGTCACCGGCGGCGGGCGCGGCATCGGGCTGGCGTCCGCCGAGGCGATGGCGGAGTGCGGCGCGCGGATCGTCATCGCGGAGATCGACCCGGCAACCGGCGAGCCGGGCGCGGACAGCCTGCGCAAGAAGGGCTACGACGCCCAGTTCGTGCCGCTCGACGTCACCAAGCCGCAGATGGTCACCGCGGCGGCGGACGGGATCATGGCCAGCCACGGCCGCGTCGACATCCTGCTGGCCAACGCCGGCATCGCCATCAACACCAGGGCCGAAGAGACCACCGACGAAGAGTGGCTGAAGGTCATCGACATCAACCTGAACGGCGTGTTCTGGTGCAACCGCGCGTTCGGGCGCCACATGCTGGCCGCCGGCAAGGGCAGCATCGTCAACATCGGCTCGATGTCCGGCATCATCTCCAACAAGCCGCAGGAGCAGGCGCACTACAACGCGTCGAAGGCGGCGGTACACATGCTGACCAAGTCGCTGGCCGGCGAATGGGCGACGCGCGGGGTGCGGGTCAATGCGATCGCGCCGACCTACATCGAGACCAGCATGACCAAGCGCGGCATGGACAACGCCGACTGGTACAGGATGTGGCTGGAGATGACGCCGATGGCCCGCGTCGGCCAGCCCGAGGAGATCGCCTCGGTGGTTCTGTTCCTGGCCTCGGATGCGTCGTCGCTGATGACCGGCAGCGTGGTGGTGGTCGACGCCGGCTATACCGTCTGGTAGCGCGGCTGCGCCGGGCCGGGCCGCGCACCCGGCAGCGTTATGATCACGCGGGTACCGCCGCCGTCGGCGTCGTCGATGGCGATGGTGCCGCCGTGCGACTCCACCACGGTAAGCGCGATGGCCAGGCCGAGGCCGGCGCCGCCGGTATCGCGGCTGCGCGAACCTTCCAGCCGGACGAACGGATCGAACACCTGCCGGCGCGCCTCGACCGGAATGCCCGGTCCGCTGTCGTCGACCACGATGCGCGCGAAGCCGCTGGTACACTCGAGCCGGATGCGGGCTTCCGCGCCATAGCGGCAGGCGTTCTCGGCAACGTTGCGGATCGCCTGCTTCAGCGCCGTCGGCCGGGCGTCGACGACGACTTCGGCGTCGACCGCGAGGCTGGCCCGCGCGCCGCGCTCGCGCAGGTCCGCCACCAGTTCGTCCAGCAAGGCACCCAGGTCGACCGCCGCCTGCGGCTCCTCGGCGCTGGCGCCGCGCGCCAGCGCCAGCGCTGCCTCGACCAGCGTCTGGATCTCGTCGAGGCAGCTGGCGATGCGCGTGCGGGTCTCGTCGTCGTCGATCATCTCCAGGCGGATGCGCATGGCGGTGATCGGCGAGCGGAGGTCGTGGCCGACCGCGGCCAGCATCCGCGCGCGCTCGTCGAGCAGCCGGGTCAGGCGGTCGGCCATGGCGTTGAAGGCGGCGGTGGCACCGCGCAGCTCGGTCGGGCCCGAAAGCGGCAGCGGCGCCGGCTTGTCGCTGCGGCCCAGCCGGTCCGCGGCCGCGGCCAGCGCCCGCATCGGCCGCACGATGCGCCCGACCGAGACCCAGACGACCGCGACCACCAGCGCCACCGTGACGGCCAGGATGGCCAGCGGCCACGCCCATTGCAGGGACGGGAAGTCGAGGACGAAGCGGGCGTTGAGCCAGCGGCCGTCCGCCAGCGCCGCCGAGACCAGCAGTTCCTCCGCCGCCGCGCGGCGGCGGTCGTCCGCTGCCCGGCCGTCCCGTTGCGGGTCGAGCGCGCGCAGCGCAATGCCCAGGTCGCGCTGCGGCGGCGCTTCGACGATGTGGACGATCCTGTCGGTCAGTCGCGGCTGCGGCTCGGCATCCGGCGCCGACGCCAGCGGCCGTTCGTCCACGCTGAACCGCAGCGCATGGGATTCCGCGGCGCGCAGGACGGTGGCGACCGTCGCCGCCGGTGTGCTGTCCAGTTCGCGGGCGACGTTGACCAGACGGCTCGCCGCTTCCTTCGCCGCCGCGAAGCGCACGGCGCGCGCCCGTTCGTCGAGCAGAGCAGCGATGCCGCCAAGCTGTGCGAGCGCCAAGGCGACCAGCAGCAGCAGGATCAACTGGGCGCGCGCGCCGCGCGGCAGACCCCGGCGGGCGGTCATTGCGCGTCGGTCACGTCGGTGGCCAGGCAGTAGCCGCCGCCGCGCACCGTGGCGATGATGCTGGGCTGTGTCGGGTCGCGCTCGATCTTGCGGCGCAGGCGACTGACCTGGTTGTCGATCGCGCGGTCGAACGGTCCGCCGTCGCGGCCCTGGGTGAGGTCGAGCAGCCGGTTTCGCGACAGCACCAGCCGCGGCCGCTCCAGCAATGCGGTCAACAGCCGGAACTCGCCGGTGGTCAGCGCGACCTGCGTGCCGGCGTCGTCGCTGAGCAGCCGGCGGTCCACGTCAAGGGTCCACCGGTCGAAACGCAGCCTGCGTCCGCCCAGCGTCCCGCCCGACCGCTCCGGCCGCTCGGTGCGGCGCAGGATCGCCTTGATCCGCGCCAGCACCTCGCGCGGGTTGAACGGCTTGGCGATGTAGTCGTCGGCGCCGAGCTCCAGGCCGACGATGCGATCGGTTTCCTCGCCGAGCGCGGTCAGCATCAGCACCGGCATGTCGGAGGTGACGCGCAGCCGCCGGCACACCGACAGGCCGTCCTCGCCCGGCATCATCACGTCGAGGATGACCAGGTCGTATTCGGCCGCGGCCAGCCTGCGGTCCATCGCCTGCGCGTTCTCCGCCGCATCGGCGGCAAGGCCGTTGCGTTCCAGATAGCGGGTCAGCGCGTCGCGGATCTCGCGATGATCGTCCACGACCAGGATTCGGGGCGTTCGCGTCATCGGCACTCCTTTGGCCGCGGATCATAGCCGCAGTGCCGGCCGCGTCGCCGCGACGCAATTGTAACCGTCTGTCGCTGGCGCCGGCGTTGCGACAGTCGGTTACATCGCGGCGCGACTTGCGGCACACATCTGCGACAGCCGGCGGCTATGGTTTGCGGCGGGCGGAAACAATGCGCGTGGATCGATCGACGATGGACCGGACATCCTTGCGGCAGCGGGCCGTGCGTCTGGGCGATGCGACATCGCCCTATCTGCTGTGGCTGCTGCTGGCGCTGCCGGCCCTGCCGATGCTGAACGATGCCATTGCATCGGACGATGCGCGGGTGTTCCACCGGCTGGTCCATCCGTCGGGGGAGACGTCGGCCCGCCTGCTGATCGTCGCCATGATCGCGACGCCGCTGGCGCTGCTGCTGCGCGGCTGGCGGGGGCCGCGCTGGCTGGTCCGCAACCGCCGCTATTTCGGCGTGGCGGCCTTCGCCTATGCCGCCCTGCACACGCTGTTCTATCTGGTCGACAAGGCCGACCTCGATCGCGTGGTCGGCGAGCTGGCCCGCTTCTACATCTGGACCGGCTGGCTTGCCTTCCTGATCTTCCTGCCGCTGGCGGCCACGTCGATGGATTTCGCCATGCGCAAGCTGGGGCGCTGGTGGAAGCCGCTGCAGCGCTGGACCTATGCCGCTGCGGTGCTGACGCTGCTGCACTGGGCGGCACTGCACGAGTGGCGCAACCCGACGGCGGCGCTGGTCCATTTCGCGCCGCTGGTTCTGCTGACCGGCTATCGGCTGTGGTATCGCTACATGCGGCCCCGCCGGCGCCAGGCGGCCTGAACGGCGGCGTTATTCGCCGACGGCCGCCGCGGCCGCGCGGATCAGCTCGGCGGCGGCGGTCGCCTGCAGCGCGCGCACGTCCGGCGCGTCGCCGCCGGTGCCGATGCCCCATTCCCGGTGCGCGCGCCGCACCGCGTCGAGCACGACGCGGCTCAGTTCCGTCGGCACGGTCGGGCGGGCGATCAGGAAGCCTTGGCCGTAGTCGCAGCCCAGCGCGACCAGCCGGTGCAGGATCTCGATCTGGTCGATGCCCTCGCCGACCACCTCCATGCCCAGGCTGTGGGCGAGGTCGATGGTCGAGCGCACGATGGTCGCGTCGGTCGGCGAGCCGAGCATGCGCGACACGAACGAGCGGTCGATCTTCAGCTCGCGCACCGGCAGCCGGCTGAGGTAGGCCAGCGACGAGTAGCCGGTGCCGAAGTCGTCGATCGACAGGCGCACGCCGATCTCCGCCACCTCGTGCGCCACCTGCAACGCGCCCTCGGGGTCGTGCATGATGGCGCTCTCGGTGAGCTCCAGGGTCAGCCGGCCCGGCGCCAGCGCGTGCTGGCACAACAGATCGTCGACCATCTTCGGCAGGTTGCGGTCGTGGATCACCTGCGCCGACAGGTTGACGGCGACCGACATCGCCAGCCCGCGCTTCTCCCAGTCCGCCATCTGCCGGATGGCGGTGCCGAGCGTGTTGATGGTCAGCGCCCCGATCAGGCCGGTCTGTTCCGCCTGCGGAATGAACTCGGTCGGCGAGACCTTGCCCAGCGTCGGGTGGTGCCAGCGCAGCAGCGCCTCGGCGGTGAACGGCCGGAACCCGGCCAGGCACAGCTTGGGCTGGTATTCCAGCCGCATCTCGTTGTCCTCGACCGCCCGCTTCAGCTCGCCGGTCAGGGTCAGGTGGCGGATCGAGTTGCGGTCGACATGGCTGTCGTAGGTGGCGAACCGGGTACGGCGCTGCTTGGCCTCGTACATCGCCACATCGGCGCAGCGCAGCAGATCCTTCATCGAGCCGGCATGGTCGGGAAACAGCGCCACGCCGATGCTGGCCTCGACGCCGAGCGACAGGTCGCGCAGCATGAAGGGCTCTTCGATCCGCGCGGCCAGCGCCTCGGCGACCTGTTGCGCGGTCTGCTGGTCCGGAACCGGGTCGATCAGCAGGGCGAACTCGTCGCCGCCCAGCCGCGAGACGAAGCCGAACTGCGGGTCCTGCAGCCGCAGCCGGTCGGCCAGCCGGCACAGGAGGTCGTCGCCGATGTCGTGGCCGAGGGTGTCGTTGATCTCCTTGAAGCGGTCGAGGTCGAGCAGCAGCAGGGCGAAGCGGCTGCCGGCGCCGTCCGCCGCGGCCAGCCGCGCCTCCACCGTCTCGGTCAGCAGGGTGCGGTTCGGCAGGCCGGTCAGCGGATCGTGGGTGGCCTGATGGCGCAGCGTCCCTTCGTGGCGTTTCCGCTCGCTGATGTCGCGCAGCACGATGACGTGGTTGGTGCTGTCCTCGCCGCACACCGACGTCACCGCATATTCGATCGGCAGGGCTCGCCCGTCGGCGTGGGCCAGCAGGCCCTCGCGATAGCGGCCGTCGCGGGTGGCGAGGTCGATGTCCGGGATCAACCGCTCGATCCGGCAGTCGCCGGCGGCCAGCCATGGGCGGCCGATCAGGGCGTCGGCGGCGGCGTTGGCGACCGCGACCAGGTTGTCGGCGCCGACGATGAGGATGCCGTCCTGGCTGGTGGCGAACACGCTCGCCATCAGCGCCTCGACGTCGCGCACGCGCGCGGCGCTGGCCACCGCCAGATCGGCGTTGCGGCGCGCGCCGATATGCTCGCGCTGGACCAGGAAACGGCCCATCGCCGAGTCCGGCCGGGCGGCCAGCTTCTGCCAGGATCTCATCGCGGCAAGCGGCCCCGCTGAAGGCTCGGCGTCATCGCGCGTCCCGCCAGCGACCGATGACCGACTTGATGAACTCTGGCGTGATGTCGTCCTCCTGCCAGCGTTCGCTGAACACGGCGGTGGCGCTGTGCGGCCGGCTCTCCGGCGGCAGCGAATCGAACATCAGGCGCATGGGCACCGACACGCCTTCGCCGACGGCGATGGCCTCGCCGTTGCGCAGGGCCGGCAGCAGCTCCATCAGGCCGCCGCTCCAGTCGGGCAGGGTGCCCTGCACGAAGTCCTGGTCGGCCTTGCTGGTCAACCGCATGGCGAACACGGTGCTGCACTGCGACAGCGCACCGGCGGCCAGGTCGGCCGGGCGCTGGCTGACCAGGCACAGCGACACGCCGTACTTGCGGCCCTCCTTGGCGATCTGCGCCAGGATGCGCTTGGTCGGCTCGAAGCCGGCGCCGGCCTGCTCCGGCAGGTAGCGGTGGGCCTCCTCGCAGACCAGCAGGATCGGGATCGACTGGCTGCTGAACAGCGCGAACTCGAAGGTGATGCGGCCGAGCACGGAGACGATGACGCTGAGCACGTCCGACGGCAGGCCGGACAGATCGACGATGGTGATCGGCTTGCCGTCGACCGGCACCCGGAACAGGCGCGACAGCACTGCGCTGAGGTTGTCGCGCAGCGCGATGCCGGAGAACATGAAACTGTAGCGCGCGTCCTCGCGCAACGCCTGCAGCCGCGACTTGAGCCGCAGATAGGGAGTCAGCGCCTCGCTCTTGTCGAGCCGGCCCATCTCCTCTTCCAGCAGCTTCATCAGGTCGGTGATGCGATAGGGCACCGGCGTGTCGACCGTGATCGGGCGGCGCTCCTCGTGGCCCTGCGCCTGGTAGGCGCGCTTGGCCGCGACGACCAGCGTGGTCAGGATGTTGATCTCCGCCGGCGCCTCGCGCAGCGGCTTGTCGGTGCGCAGGACGACCGCGGCCAGCTCTTCCAGGCTGAACAGCCAGTAGGGCAGTTCCAGCGTGGTGCTGTCGACCACCTCGGCCATGCCGAAAAAGGCGGGCGCGTATTCGCAGTGCGGATCGAGCAGCACGATGTGCGCATTCGGGTTGCGCTTCAGGATGCGCTGCAGGATCAGCGCGGTGGCGCAGGACTTGCCGGTGCCGGTTCCGCCCAGCACCGCGAAATGCTTGCCGAGCAGGTCGTCGGGCGCGACGGTGGCCGGGATCGAGTCGTCGTGGTGGACCTTGCCGATGCTGACGGTCGAGCGCCCGGCATTGGCGTAGACGGTCGCGATGTCGTCGGTGCCGGCGACGCTGACCGGCGCGCCGACCGCCGGCACCAGCGACACGCCGCGCTGGAAGCGGGCGCCGGATTCGGTGTGCGACGCCTCGCCGAGAAGGTCGAGCTCGGCAAAGACCTGCGAGTCCGCGGAAGCGACGGAAGCGGTGGGCTCGGTGACCGCAGTGACCAGGCCGAACACCCAGTTGCGGGCAACCGGAATCTTGACGATCTGGCCGGCGTGCAGGCCGGAATTCGGATCCTCGGCATCATAGCGTCCGCGGTCCGTGACCAGGATCACCATCTGCGATCCCGACACGCTGGCGACGCGCCCGACGACGTCCGAGGCTATCTGTCCGACGTGTCCGCCGTCCATTTCGCTACCTGCAGCTTCACTCTCTCCGCCATGCCTGAAGCCTAGCAGCGGGGGCATGAAAGGCCGGTTAATTTCAGCGCCGCGAAGTTGTAGAACGCACCCGCTCTGCGACCCTCAACGGCGGGTCCGGCGCGGGTTCAGCGCCTCCTGCAGGCCGTCGCCGAGGAAGTTGAACGCCAGCACGGTGACGAAGATGGCCAGGCCCGGATACAGCGCCAGGCCGACCGAACGCCCGATCGTCTCTTCGGCGTTGCTCAGCATCCCGCCCCAGCTCGGGGTCGGCGGGTTGATGCCGAGTCCGAGGTAGCTGAGCACGGACTCCACCAGGATCACGCCGCCGACCGCCAGCGTCGTCGCCACGATCAGCGGCGACAGGATGTTGGGCAGGATATGGGTGGCGACGATGCGCAGGTCGCTGGCGCCCAACGCCTTGGCGGCACGCACGAATTCCCGCTCGCGCACGCTCAGCGCCGAGGCCCGCACCAGCCGCGCGGCGGTGGTCCAGCCGAACAGCGCGACGATCACCACGATGCGCCAGATGGCCGCAGCCTCCGACCGGGCGAATTCCGCCGACAGCCCCAGCTTGCCGAGGTCGAGGGCGGCCAGGATGATCAGCAGCGGCAGCACCGGCAGCGCGATCACGCCGTCGGTCACCCGCATCAGCACGCTTTCGATCCGCCCGCCATAGTAGCCCGCTGCCAGCCCGACAACGGTGCCGATCAGGCTGGCGACGATGGCGCCGACGAAACCGACCAGCAGCGAGACCCGGCCGGCATGGAGCAGGCGCACCAGCACGTCGCGGCCGGCGGCGTCGGTGCCCAGCCAGTTGTCGGCCGTCGGCGGGCCGTAGGTGTTGAACAGGTCCTCGGCATAGGGGTCGATGCCCAGCCAGCCAGCGACCGCGGGCGCCAGTACCGCGCTGGCGATCATCAGGACGATCACGACCAGGCTGATCATCGCCGGCCAATGGCCCGCGAAGCGCCGCCAGGCGCCGTCGGCGCGCTGCGGGGCATGCAGGACATGCGAGGCGACGCTGCTCATCGCGGCCTCAGCGCAGCGTCACACGCGGGTCGAGCCACGCATAGGCGAGGTCGGCCAGCAGGTTGGCGATCAGGATGGCGAATGTGGCCAGCATCAGCGCGGCCAGCGCCAGGTTGTAGTCGTTGGCGAACACCGCGTCGTAGATGGTGCGGCCCATGCCGGGGTAGGCGAACACCTGCTCGGTGACCAGCGCGCCGGAGAACAGCGTGCCGAAGTCGAGCGCGACGATGGTCGCCACCGGCATCATCGCGTTGCGCAGGGCGTGGCGGTAGACCACGCGCCGGTTGGAGGCGCCCTTGGCGCGCGCGGTGCGGACATAGTCCTGGCCCAGCGCCTCGGTCATCGCCGCGCGCACGTGGCGGATGTAGACGGCCAGGCTGGCCACGGTCAGCGCGGTGACCGGCAGCACCTGGTAGCTCAGCCAGCCGAAGAAGCCGTCGCGCTCGACCGAGCCGCCGCCGCCGGGCGGCAGCCATTTCAGCGCCACCGAGAAGCCGTACATCAGCAGCAGCGCCAGCCAGAACGGCGGTACCGACACGCCGGCGAAGCAGAACAGGTTGACGCCATAGTCGGTGGCGCTGCGCGGGCGCTGGGCGACCAGCACGCCGGCGGGGATCGCGATCGCCAGCGACAGCACGAAGGCGGCGCCGAGCAGGATCAGCGTGTTGACCAGGCGCGGCAGCAGGATCTCGCCGACCGGCACCCGGTAGGTGCGCGAGTAGCCCAGGTCGCCGCCGAGCACGTCGCCGGCCCAGTTGACGTAGCGGGTGACCAGCGGCTGGTCGAGGCCGTAGCGGGCCTTCAGCCGCTCGGCATCGGCGCTGGTCAGCTCGGGATCGGAGCGCACCATCACGTCGATCGGGTCGCCGGGCATCAGCCCGATCAGGCTGTAGGTGGCGAACGAGACGGCAAGGCTGACCAGCAGCAGGCCGAACAGGCGGCGGACGAGGAATGCCCCCATGGGCGCGCTGCCGCGCTACTGGCCGCCGTCGTTGCGACGCCAGTGCTCGACATACAGGGTCGACGGGTCCATGTGGCCGGTCGGCGTCACCCCGTCCAGCCAGAGCGGCAGGATGAACGGCTGGGCGCGGTAGTACAGCGGCAGCACCGGCAGGTCGGTGGCGTAGACGGTCTGCAGCCGGTCCCACAGCGCCTGCTTCTCCGGGTCGTCGCAGGTGGTCTCCAGCGCGTCGATGACCTCGTCCATCTCGGCGCTGACGTAGCCGGGATAATTCTGGCCGGCCCAGTTGTTGGCCTCGGTGGGGATCATGGTGGAGTGCAGGGTGGTGCGCGGGATGTTCTCCGGCGAGCTCAGCCAGGCGAACATGATCATCGCATCGAAGTCGCGCCGCGCCAGCGTCTCGCCGAACAGCACCCGGGCCGGCTCGTTCTTCACCGTGACGTCGATGCCGGCGCGCCGCCACTGGCTCTGCAGCACCTGCTCGACCAGCTCGCGGGTGGCGTTGCCGGCGGTGGTCATGATGGTCAGGGCCAGCGGCTCGCCGGCGGCGTTGGTGCGGATGTCGGCGTCGGGCCGGAACGTCCAGCCGGCCTCGTCCAGCAGCTGCGCCGCCCGCGCCGGGTCGAATGCGTAGGTCGGCACGCCGTCGAAATAGACCGAGTCCTGCGGGTTGACCGGGCCGGTCGACACCGGCTGATGACCGGCGAACAGGCGGTCGGAGATGGTCTGGCGGTCGATCGCGTGGATCAGCGCCTGGCGCACGCGCAGGTCGGCCAGGATCGGGTTGTCGAGATTGAGGTCGATGTGCTCGTGGAACAGCGCCGGCTTGAAGATCACGTCGTATTCGTCGCCGTGATTCTCCTCGAAGGCGATGGCCTGATCGATCGAGATGCCGTCCTCGCCGGCGATCATGTCGATCTCGCCGGCCAGCAGATTGGCCTCCAGCGCCGGCGTGCTCTCGATCGGCCGCACCCGGATGGTGTCGAACCAGGGCTGTTCGCCCCACCACAGCGGGTTGCGGGTCATGGTGATCTCGCCGCCGAACTCGATGTCCGACAGCACATAGGGCCCGAACCACAGCCCCGGGTTGGTCGGGTCGGTCTCGTACAGCGAGCGCTCGGCATAGGCCGACGGCTCGGCCTCGAACAGCGCGCGCTCCAGGTGGGCGGGCACAAGCTCGAAGTTGTTGATCAGCTCGAAGCCGCACGACACCTTGTCCCACTGGATGGTGAAGGTCTTGTCGTCGCGCACGTCGATGGCGACGATGTCGTTGGCGAACAGCTCGAAATTGATCGTGCCGGATTGCGGGTGGCGGCCGACCTCCCAGGTGAACAGCACGTCCTCGGTGGTGATCGGCACGCCGTCGGCCCACTGCGCCGCCGGGTCGATGGTGTAGGTCGCCGCCCAGCCCCTGCCGCCGCCCAGCTCGGCCGGAATGTCGCGGATCTCGGCGGTGCCGTCGGCGACGCTGGGCAGTGCGGTGCACAGGAAGCAGTGGCCCTCCCAATCCGGGCCATAGGCGGTGAACGGCCGCCGCGTCATGCCGTGGATGTAGCTCTGCACCACATGCGCCTCGGTCAGCGGGTTCAGGTTGGACGGGTACTGGCTGACCCCGATGACCAGCTCGCGGTCGCCGTCGGCCGCGGCGGTGCCGGCCAGCGCGCCGGCCGCGATTGCCGCAAGGCCACCCAACCCAAGCCACTTCATGTCGCCCACCTCGCCCGTTGCCCAGCAGGAAACCGGCAGCATGGGCCGCAAAATCGGCGCCGACAAGCGGCTTGCCGGAAGCGGCGGCTCAACCGCCCGTGAGGCCGCGGCCGGCCAACATGGCGCGCATGGCGTCCGCCGGCGCCGACTCGGCGATGCGGCCGCGCCGCAGCAGCACGGCGCGCCCGGCGACGGCGAGGGCGGCGCGTGCGTTCTGCTCGGCCAGCAGCACGGCGGTGCCGGCGGCGGCAATCCGGGCGACATGGCGCATCACGTCGCCGACCAGGGCCGGCGACAGGCCGAGGCTGGGCTCGTCGAGCAGCAGCACCCGCGGGCCGGTCATCAGCGCCCGGCCGATCGCCACCATCTGCTGCTGGCCGCCGGACAGGGTCCAGGCGCGGGCGGCTGCCTTCTCGGCCAGCGCCGGCAGCAGCGCCTCGACGCCGGCAAGCCGCTGCGCCACCGCCGCGCGGCCGCCGCGTGCGCCGGCCAGCAGGTTGTCGCGCACGGTCATGCCGGGAAACATGCGCCGGCCTTCCGGCACATAGCCGAGGCCGGCCCGGGCGCGCCGCTCCGCCGGCAGCCGGCTGACGTCGGTGCCGGCGACATGCACGCTGCCGGCGGCGGCGTCGACCAGTCCCATCGCCGCCTTGATCAGCGTCGACTTGCCGGCGCCATTGGGGCCGAGCACGGCCAGCACCTCGCCCGGCGCGACCGCGAGGTCGAGGCCGTCGACGGCCGGCGCCTCGCCGTAGCGCACGACGAGGCCGCGGATCGCCAGCGCCGGCACGGTCACGGTGCCGCCTCGCCGCCGGCGGCAGGCCGAGATAGGCCTGCCGGACCGCCGGGTCGGCCAGCACCGCGTCCGGCGGGCCGTCGGCGATCCTGCGGCCGGCGTCCAGGCAGACCAGCCGGTCGCACAGGCCGGCGAGGTAGTCGACATTGTGGTCGACGATCAGCCAGGTGGTGCCGTCGCCGCGGCTTGCCTCGATCAGTGCCGTCAGCCGTTCGCGGTCGTCGTCGGCGAGGCCGGCCGCCGGTTCGTCGAGCAGCACCAGCCGCGGCCGGCCGGCCAGCGCCCGCGCGATCTCGACCAGCCGGCGCTGGCCGAAGGCGAGGGCGGCGACTGGCGTCGCGGCCAGTCCCGCGATGCCGCACCTTTGCAGGCCCGCGGCCGCCGCCGCGCGCGCGCCGGCCAGACTGGTGGCGCCGGCGTCGCCGAGCGCGGCGTTGTCGATGACGTCGTCGCCGTCCAGCAACATCGGCTGCTGGAAGCAGCGGGCGAGGCCGCACGCGACACGCCGGTGCGCCGGCAGGCGGGTGGCGTCGGCGCCGAACAGCGCCAGCGTGCCGGCGTCGGGCCGCTCGAACCCGCAGACCAGGTTCAGCAGCGTGGTCTTGCCGGAGCCGTTCGGACCGATCAATCCGCAGACCTGCCCCGGCGGCAGCGCCAGCCGGTCGAGGTCGACGGCGACGACGCCGCCGAAGCCCTTGCGCAGGCCGGCGATCGCGAGCGCCGGTGCGTCGCCTGCGGCCGCGGCCGGTGGCTGGGCCCGGATGGCGGCGGGCTGGGCGGCGCCGCCGTGTCTCGCGCCGTGGCGCCGCCCGAGGCGGTCGACCATGGCGGCGAGCCCGGCGGGCGCGAACACGACGATCGCCAGCATCGCCGCGCCATAGGCCAACAGGTAGTACCGGTCGAGGAAGCCGGAACCACTCGGGCACGTGGGTCAGCAGCAGCGCGGCGACCAGCCCGCCGGCGAGGCTGAGCCGGCCGCCGATCACCGTCATCGCCAGCGTCAGCACCAGGATCGAGAAGGCGGCGCGTCGGGCGAGATCACCCGGGTGGTGTGGACGTAGAGCGCGCCGGCCGCCCCGCCGAACGCGGCGCTGAGCAGCAGCGCGGCGAAGCGCAGGCTGGCACGGTCGATGCCGACGGCCGCCGCCGCCAGCGGCCGCTCGCGCTGCAGCGCGTAGCGCAGCCGGCGCCAGGGCGACAGGACCAGGCCCGCAATCGCCAGCCCGGCGCCGACGCAGATCCAGACCGCGACGAAGGTCGGCAGCCCGCGGCCGAGCGCGACGCCGAACAGCACGATGCCGGGCACGTTCGGCAGGCCGTTGGCGCCGCCGGTCGCCGACTCCCAGTTGACCGCGACCAGCAGCGCGACCTGGCTGATGCCGAGCGTGGCCAGCGCCAGATAGTGGGTCTCCAGCCGCAGCACCGGCACCGCCACCGCCGCGGCGACCAGGCTCGCCGCCGCCACCGCCAGCGGCATGGTCAGCGCGAACTCGGCGCCCAGGTGCAGGCTGGCCAGCGCGCTGGCATAGGCGCCGATGCCGAAGAAGGTGCCCTGCGCCAGCGACAGCGCGCCGGCATGGCCGAAAATGAACTGGTAGCCGGCCACGTTCAGTGCCCAGACGCCGGCCAGGGTCAGCACGCGCAGGCCATAGGGCCCGGCGCCGGTCAGCGCATAGGCCAGCATCGCGGCGACGGCGAGCATGGCGATGGCCGTGCTGGGGCGGAGCGGGGGCAGCAGCCGCATCGGCGCCTCAGGCCCGCACCCGCGCCGCCTCGCCGAGCAGGCCCTGCGGCCTGAACGCCAGCACCAGCAGCAGGGTGGCGTAGAGCGCCGCCTCGGCCCAGACATAGGAGACCAGCGCGGCGCCAACGACCTCGAACGCCGCGATCACCAGCGCGCCGACCGCCGCGCCGCCGATCCGGCCCCAGCCGCCGATGGTGACCGCGATATAGGCCTTCAGCATGAACTGGCCGCCGTCGGTCGGCGTCAGGAACAGCTCATGCCCGGTCATCAGCCCGGCCGCGCCGGCCAGCCCCGCCGCGGCGGCGAAGCTGGCGAGCGTCATGGCGGTGACCGGGATGCCAAGGCTTCGCGCGATCTCCGGGTCCTGCGCGCTGGCGCGCAGCCAGCGGCCGAGCCGGGTGCGTTCCAGCAGCCAGGCCAGCCCGCCGATCAGCACCGCCGCCGCGGCCAGCGTCGCCGCCTGCTGGCCGGACAGGCCGAGCCAGGGCAGGGCCGCCGCGCCTTCGCCGAGCAGGGCCGGGGTGGCCCGCGGCGCAGCGCCGAAAGCGGCGGTCAGGCCCTGCTGGATGACGATGCCGACTGCAATGGTGGAGACGAACACCGCCGTCGGCGGCCGGTCGCGCAGCGGCAGGTAGGCGACCAGCCCGCAGAGCAGGCCCAGCGCCATCATCGCCACGATCACCAGCGGCAGCAGCAGGATGGCGGGCAACGGCAGCACGCCTGCGACCAGCACGGTGGCGAAGCCGCCCGCCACCACCCAGTCGCCATGGGCGAAGTTGACCGCGCCGACCGCGTTCAGCACCAGCACGAAGCCGATCGCCATCAGCGCGTAGGCCGCGCCCAGCGCGGCGGCATTGGCCAGCAGCGGCGCCAGCGTCATCGGCTATTCGCCGGCGGCCGGCACCGCATAGCGCTTGACGATCGCCGGCGTGCGGCTGGTGCCGTCGTAGCAGATGATCACCGCGTCGTGGGCCATGTTGCCGCCGTCGGCGTAGCTGTAGCGCATCGCCAGCCCGTCATAGGGCGTCTCGGTCAGCCAGGCGCGCAGCGATTCGGCGTCGGTCGCGCCGGCCGCCGCGCCGGCCAGCACCATCCGCACCGCATCGTATTGGGTCAGCGCATAGGCATCGGGCTCGGTGTCGAATTCGGCGCGATAGGCCTCGGCCCAGGCCTGCACCGCCGGCCGGTCGTCGGCGTTCGGCGCGGCCCCGCTCTCTGCGCAGACCCCGGCCAGCTCGGCCGGTTCCAGCAGGGCAGCGGTCGCGGGCTGGTGCATGGCCGATCCGGCGATGATCGGCAGGTCGAGGCCCATCGCGCGGGCCTGCTTGATCACCAGCGCGGTGGAGCCGGCGTGCAGGTGCAGGATCAGCCCGTCGGCGCCGGCCTCGACCGCCTTGCTCAGCACCGGCAGCATCTCGCGCGCATCGACCGGCAGGCCCTCTTCGAGCACCGGCGTCACGCCCAGCGCGGCCAGGTTGGTCTTCAGCTGCTCATAGCCGCTCTGGCCGTAGGCGGTGGTCTGGTAGATCAGCGCCGGCGCGCGCATGCCCATCGCGTTGACCGCATAGTCGGCGTGCGCGACCTTGACCACGGCGTCGCCGGGAAAGAAGCGGAACACCCAGGGATTGCCCTGTTCGGTGATGGCGGCGGTGCCGGAGATCGTGACCAGCGGCACGGCGTAGTCGGCTGCCAGCGGCAGCAGGGCCAGCATCTGCGTGCCCAGCATCGGCGCGACCACGGCCAGCGGCTCGCCCTCGCCGAGGGCGCGCTCCATCGCCGTCACCGCCTGCTCCGGCGAGACGTTGGTGTCGGTAACCTCGCTGCGCACCGCCAGGTCCGCTGGCGCCTCGTCCAGCGCCATCACCGCGCCATTGCGCTGGCTGGTCCCCTCCAGCGCCAGGAAGCCGGTGATCGGCACCAGCACGGGGACGTAGATGTCGTCCGCCAGCGCGGCGGTCGCATGGGCAAGGCCGGCGGCCGCCACGGCGGCCGGCAACAGCGGCCGGAACAGCATGATCGTGATCCTCCCGTTCAGCGCTGGCGGCAACCCGGGCGACGGACGCGGACCGAGGGCATGAACGTGGAGGCGTTGGTTGGGTGACGGTGCGTCACGCGACAAGCTCCCTGCGCCGGCATTACCCGGATCCGGTTCGATGGGTCTGCTCTCAGCCCGGCACTGCCGGACACCCCAGCTCGTCGTCATAATGTGGACGGATTCGGGGCGCTGTCAAATGGCGCAGGACGGTTGCGGAGGAGGGCGCGCGATGCGGCGCTGGCTGGCGGTGGTTGCGGTGGTGTTGGGCGGCGCACATCTGGCGGCGCCGGCCGAGGCCTGCGAGGGGACGACCGCCGATCCCGCAATCGCGGCGCAGGCGCAGGCGATCGGCGGCGCGCTGCCGCTGGCCTATGTCGGCACCTTCCAGTGGGACGGCGCGCCCCAGGGCGACCCGGTCGCGTTCACCTTCACCGACTGTCGCATCGACGGCGTGATCCTGCTGAACGGTACCGGTCAATATCTGGCCAGCGGTACCACCATCGACCTGCTCGGCCGCCTCGCCGGCGGCAAGATCGTGCTGTTCGAGGCCAATCCGCGCGACGGCCGCGGCGGCTTCGTCACCGACGGCCGCCACCACGGCTCCATCGCGCCCGACCTCAGCCGCATCTGCGCGACCTGGGTGACCGATGTCAGCGGGGAACGCGGCCTGCTGCGCCTCGGCTTCACGGCGGCGGACGCCGCGGCCTGCGACGGCAGCGCGCCGATCAGCTGAGCGTCCTCGACTCGGCCCCGTTCACGCGCTAGCACTCGGCCCGCGAACAACGGGGCGGACGATGGCGGACCGGACGATCAGTTTCTACGACCTCGAGGCGATGGATGCGGCGGCGCGGGCGGCGCTGCTGGTGCGGTCTGAGGCGGACCTCGGCGAGTTCATCGCGCGGGTGCAGCCGATCATCGACCGGGTCAAGGCCGAGGGCGATGCGGCCCTGGCCCATTTCGGCCGCGCGTTCGACAAGGCCGCCGTCGCCGCGGACGCGATCCGGGCGACGCCGGGAGTCGACGCCGCCTTCGCCGAGGTCGAACCCGACGTGATCGATCGATCGAGTACGCGGGCCTACGGCATCCGCCCATTTCCACCAGCGCCAGAAGCCGGAGCCGATGTGGCTGCACGAGGCGCGCCCGGGCGTGTTCGCCGGCGAGAAGTGGGAGCCGATCCCCTCGGTCGCGCTCTACGTGCCGCGCGGCAAGGGCGCCTTCCCGTCGGTCGCGCTGATGACCGCGATCCAGCGGTGGTCGCCGGCGTGCCGGAAATCGCGATGATCACGCCGCCGCGGCCCGACGGCGGCGTCGACGCCCGACGCTGGTCGCGGCCCGGATCGCCGGCGTCGCCAACGTCTACAAGTGCGGCGGCGCGCGGCGTGGCCGCGGTCGCCTACGGCACCGAGACCGTGCCGAAATGCGCCAAGATCGTCGGCCGGGCAGCCCCTGGGTGGTGGCCGCCAAGCGCGTGCTGGCCGGGGTGATCGACACCGGCCTGCCGGCCGGCCCTTCCGAGGCGATCGTGCTGGCCGACGAGACCGCCGACGGCGCCATCGCCGCGCTCGATCTGATCGTCGAGTCCGAGCACGGCCCCGACAGCTCGGCCTTCCTGGTCACCAACAGCCGCAAGGTGGCGGAGACGGCGCGCGACGCCATTCCCGGCTACTGGGGGCAGATGGGCGAGCAGCGGGTCGGCTACTCGTCGACGGTGCTGTGCGGCCCGCGCGGCGGCATCGTGCTGGCGCCGGACATCGCCGCGGCGATCGGCTTCGTCAACGACTATGCGCCCGAGCACCTGGAGATCGTCGCCGACGAGCCGATGACCTATCTCGGCCGCATCCGCAATGCCGGCGAGGTGCTGCTGGGCGCCAGCACACCGGTGCCGCTGGGCAACTTCGTGCTCGGCCCCAACGCCGTGTTGCCGACCTCGGGCGCGGCGCGCACCCACTCGCCGCTGTCGACCTACGACTACATGAAGCGCATCTCGATCGGCCAGGTCACCGCGGCGGCCTATCCGGAGATGGCACGCCATGCCGAGCGGCTGGCCCGCTACGAGGGCTTCGACGGCCACGCCAACGCGGTCTCCGCGACCCGCGACCGGGTGATGGCCGCCGGCAAAGCGCGGGCGTGACCGCCGCCTCGCCGCTCGCCGCCGCCCGCGCCGCGCTGGCGGCGGGCGACCAACCGGGCGCGGAGGCCATCCTCGCCGCCTTCGTGGCGGAGGAGTTCGCGCTGCCGGTCGCCGCGCTGTCGATCCGCCGCGACGGCTATTCGCTCAACTCGGTCAACGGCTTCGTCGACCTTGCCGACGGCCGGCGCTTCTTCTTCAAGTTCCACCAGGAGGAGGGCGAGGAGGCGACGGTCGAGGAATATTACCGCGCCGAGCTGCTGGCCGAGGCCGGCTATCCGGTCGACCGGCCGGCCTATGTCTGCCGCGCGGTCGGGCGCCAGATCCTGCTCTACGAGGCCCGCGAGACGCCGCGCTTCGCCGACCTGTGCAAGGCGGCCGAATTCGCCGCCGACCCGGCGACCCTGCGTCCGCTGGTCGAGGCGCAGATGCGGCTCGACCGGCTGGTCGGCGAGCGCAACGTCGCGACGCTGCACGGGGCGGAGGCCGCCGACTACGCGGCGGAGCCGCTGCTGCAGCTGTTCGTCTGGCGGTTGGTCGACGACAAGGCCGACGCCCGGCTCGGCGGCCGCGCGCAGCGCTTCTACAGCGGGCGCAGCCTCGTTTTCCCCGGCCTGTCGCTGCCGGCGGAAGAGCTGCGCCGGCTGACCTGGCGGATCAACGGGCGGGACTATCCGGCCACGCTGGACGGACTGTTCGCCGACGCGCTCGCCCAACTGCGGCCGCAGCCGGCCGGCCGCTATCCGGCCGTCGTCGCCCATGGCGACGCGCACAATGCCAACGTCTGGTACGACGACGGACAGCTGAGCTGGTTCGACCCGGCCTTCGCCGGCGCCCACGTGCCGGCACTGCTCGCCGAGGTCAAGGCGACCTTCCACAACATCTTCGCCCACCCGCTGTGGCTCTATCATCCGCAGGAGGCCGATGCCCGGCTCGCCGCCTCGGCGCGGCGCGAGGGCGACGTGCTGGTCGTCGCGCACGACTGGGCGCCGACGCCGCTGCGCCAGGCCTTCCTCGACAGCAAGGCGGCGCTCTACTGGCGGCCGGTGCTGGCCGCGCTGCATGGGCGCGGCATGTTGCCGGCGGATTGGCGGCAGACCGTGCGGCTGGCGCTGTTCTGCTGCCCGACGCTGGTCATGAACCTCAGCGCCGGCTGCGGCATGGGTGCGGCGATCCACACGCCGAAGACCTCGCTGGTCGGCCTGTCGATCGCGGTGATGTGCGGCTGCGCACCGGCCGACGGCGACGATCTCGTCAGCCGTTTTCTCGACAGCGTCGATCCGGCGGCATAGGCGCGATCAGGCGGCGGCGGCGTGGCCGACCCAGTCGGCCAGCGTACCGACCATGGCGCCGAGCACGGCCATCAGCGGCCGTGCCTTGGCCTCGTCCCAGACCCAGGGCGGACCCTCGGTCATGTAGGCGGCCTGCACGATCTCGATCTGCAGCGCGTGGACGCCCTGCTCCGGCTGGCCGTAGCGCCGCGTGATGTAGCCGCCCTTGAAGCGGCCGTCGTGCACGGCGCTGAAGCCCTTCGCCTCGGTGCAGACGCGCCATGCGCGCGCCGTCAGCGCGGGCGCGGCGCTGGCGCCGTCGGCGCTGCCGAGGTTGAGGTCGGGCAGACGGCCGTCGAAGAAGCGCGGCGCATGGGCCGGGATCGAGTGGACGTCGAGCAGCACCGCGATGCCGTGGATCACCTTCATCCGCGCCAGCTCGGCATAGAGCTGGTCGTGATAGGGCATCCAGTAGCGGCCGACCCGCTCGGCAAGCGCCGCCGCGTCGGGCGGCGCGTCGCGATAGATCGGCTCGTGCGCGAAGGTGGTGGTCGGCACCAGGCCGGTGTTGTCGGCACCGGGATAGAGCGGGGTGCCGGTGGGATCGCGGTTGAGGTCGACGACATAGCGGCTGTGGGTCGCTGTCATCAGGGTCGCGCCGTGCGCCAGCGCCACTGCGGCCAGCCGGTCGGCGAACCAGTCGGTGTCGGCGACGGCCAGCGCCGCCGGCGTCATCGTCGCCGCGATCGCCGGCGGAATGTGGACGCCGGCATGGGGCACGTTGACCAGCACCGGGATGGTGCCTTCGCTGACGTGGTAGAGGGCGGGCTCGCTGGGCGCCTGGCTCATGGTCGTCGCACTCGTCGCTGGGCGCGCGGCGGGCCACGCGCCGAAAAAATGTCGCAATTGCGGTTTCGGTTGCCCAGGCGCTTGCGCCGGGACGACGCAGCCGGCGATGCAGGAACCGTGCCTTGCCGGCCAAGCTGTGCTACGCCGCCGCAGAAAGACTTAGAGCATAGTGCCTTTGCCTGAAAGCCCCGTTACCTCCGCCGCGGAAAGGGAATGGCCGACCACCTGATCACCTCGACCGACCTGCGCGGCCTGCGCGCGCTCGGCCTGCAGGGCGAGCGGGTGTCGGCGGCCTATGCGCAGTTGTCGGCATTGCTGCGTGCGCGGCTGGGCCCGACCCATGCGGCGCTGTTCGCCGAGCCGCAGGCCGGCGCCGACGACATGGTCGACTGGTACGCCGCGGTCGACGGCCCGGTGACGCCGCTGGTGCTGCTGGACGGCGACGCGCGCGAGGCGGCCGAGGCGCGGATCGGCGAGATCGTTGCCGACATCGAGACGCTGGCGACCGCGCTGGTCGACGGCGGCCGGGACGAGGAGGTGCTGCTGGGCCGCATGCTGCGGCTGGCGATCCACCTGCCGGCGGCCGACCGCATCTACATGGTCGGCGACCAGCCGGTCGCGGTGTGCTGGGGCTATGTCGAGGAATCCGCCGCCGAGGACGCGGCGAGCGCGCTGGTCGCATTCATCAGGACGCCGTCGTCGGCCCCGGTCCCGCCGCCGCAGCCGACGGTCCAGCCAGCGCCGGTGCCGGCAGCGGTCGCACCGCCGGCCGGCTTCGGCTGGCAGTGGGCGCTGCTGCTCGCCGGGCTCGCCGTGGCGGCGATCCTCGGCGCCTGGCTGCTGCGCGACATCGGCCGCGAGCCTGTGGTCGCCGCGGCTACGGTGCCGCCGCCCGATCCGGCGCCGCCGGTCGCTGCCGGCCCGCCGCCGCGCCACGACGAGCTGGCTGAGGCGATCGGCCGGGCCCGCGATCTCCGGGTCTGGCTGGCCGGGCTGGAGCACCAGCTGGCCGAGCGCAAGGCGGCCTGCGAACCGCCGGAACTGATCGTGCCGGCCTCGCTCGCCGGCGATGCCGAGGCAGACGGTGCCGAGGCGGACGATGCCGCCGCCCCGGAAGCCGCCGAACCGGCGCCGGACGATGCCGACGACGCAGCGGCGGACGATGCCGAGGCCACCGAAGCGGCGGACGATCCGGAGGAAGAAGCGACGGCGACGGACGGCGCGCTGGTGATCCCTGACTCGGCCGTGGCCAATGCCGAGCTGGCCTTTCTGGAAGGCTGCTGGCAATCGACCACCGACCTGGTCAACCAGGACGATGTGCCGCTTGGCATGCGCTACTGCTTCGCCGCCGACGGCAGCGGCGACGTCACCGTGACCGAGGGCGAGGGCGACGCGGAGGATGGCACGCTGTGCAAGGGCCCGGTCCGCGCCACAATCTCGCCCAATCGCGGTCTCATCATCGCAACCGATGAGGACATCGAGTGCGAAGATGGCAGTTCCTATTCGTCATGGCGGATCGAGTGCACGCAGGGCGACGGCGGCGCCGCGGCCTGTGCCGGCGCCCATGGCGACGGCGGCACCTTCGAGGTCTCGATCCAGCGTTGACAGCGCGCCGGCCGGTGCGGGCCGATGCGGCGCCCGGTCCTGATGGCGGCGGTGATGCTCGCCGTGGCCGGCGGCGGAGTCGGTGCGGGATGGCTGGCCGCGCTGGCCGAGGCCGGCCGGGGTGCGGCCGCCGAGAAGGCGGTCGAGCCGCTCGCGGACCGGGCGGCCGTGCCCGCCGCGCCGGACGCGCCGGCGGACCCGGACGCCATGGCACCGCTCGCGCGCCTGCTGGCGGCGGCGGACCGGGCCGACGGCCTGGAGCGGGAGCTGGCGCGGTTGCGCTGGCAGGTGGCCGCGCAGCGCCGCGCCTGTCGTACCGAGGAGCCGCCTGCCGCCGCGCAGTCGCCGGTGCCGGAGCAGTTGGCCGCGGCCGGCCCGCGTTCGGCCATCTTCAACCCGGCGCAGCCGGCGGTGGAACCGGCGCCCGAGCCCGCTCCCGGGCCGGCAGTGGCGCTGCCGGCGGCGACGCCGCAGCGCGAGCGCGCGCCGGAGCCGGTGCGGGTCGCCGTGGCGGAGCCGGCCGTGGAGCCGCCGGCGGTCCCGATGCCGGTCCAGCCGCAGCCGCAGCCGCCGGTGAGCTATCGTCCCGGGCAGACGCTGGCGGTGCCCGAAGCCGCGATTCAGACCGGCGACCTGGCCTTCCTGGAAGGCTGCTGGATCTCTTCACCTTTTGCCAATCCGGTGAATGGTAATGCCGCGACCAAGAGCTATTGCTTCGATCGCAACGGCAACGGCCAGATGAATTTCCGCGACCGCGACGGCACCACCTGCACCGCGCCGATTCAGGCGCGCTGGGAACCCGGCCGCCGGCTGGTGATGGAGGAGCCGCGCGACGGCACCTGCTCGAACTTCGGGCCGTGGTACCGCGAGGCGACCAACTGCAGCATCGGCGGCGACGGCCAGGCGCAATGCAACAGCTATGAGTTCTTCCGCCGCTTCAACTATGCCACGCGGCTGACGCGGAGCTGACCGGGATGGCGGACACACCCATGCGCAACCGCGGCGTGCCCTGGCCGGTCTGGGCCGGGCTCGGCGCCGTCCTGCTCGGGCTGGCCGGCCTGGTCGGCTGGCGGCTGGTCGACGAGCCGGCGCAGGCGGCCGACGCCGAGACCGCCGTGGCGCCGGCGCCGGAAACGGTCGCCCTGGCGGAGCCGCCGGCCGCGACACCGGACCCCGAGCGCGAGAAGGCACTGGTCCAGCTCGCCGCGCTGAACGATGCCCGGGCCCAGGGCACCGCGCTGGCCGACGAGGTTTCGCGCCTGCGCTGGGCACTGCTCGACCAGCGCCGTCAGTGCGTGGTCGACGAGCCGCCGCCGCCGGTGGAGCCGCAGGTGGCCGAGGCCGAGCCGCCGGGCGAGCCGCCGGTTGCACCGGAGCCGCCCGCGGTCGAAGAGCCCGCCGCCGAGGAGCCCGCGCCGTCCGAGCCGGTGGTGGTCGCCGCGGTCGAGGTCGAGCCGGAGCCTGTCGCGGTAGCGGTCGCCCCGCCGCCTCCGCCGCCGCCCGCGCCGGGCCGTCCGGCGCTGGTGCCGGCGCGCGAGGCCCCGCCCCCGCCGCCCCCACCGCCGCCGCCGGCCGAGCCGGTGCAGGTGGCCGATGCTCCGGTCCAGGTTGCCACCACGACGGTGCCCGCGCCGCAGCCGCAGGCCCTGCCGGGCTGCCCGGCGCCGCGCCCGCCGGAGGAGGCGCCGGAGGTGGTGTTCGTGCTCGATGCCTCCGAGAGCATGATGATCCCCTATGGCGCGCCGGCCGGCATCGACGAGCAACTGCAGTCGATGGCGCGCGGCGGCCTGATGGGCGGCCAGCAGGCGGAGGCGATGTTCCAGCAGCTGATCAGCCAGTCCGGCGCCAAGCGCATCGATAGGGCCAAGCAGGCGATGATCGGCGTGATCCAGTCGACCCCGGCCGATGTCGACATGGGGCTGATCACCTTCCACGACTGCGGCGACGTGCGCAATTTCGGCTACTACGACAGCGGTGCGCGCGGCGCGCTGACCAACCGTATCGCCGGCACCCGCGTCGGCCGCGGCACGCCGCTGGCCGACAGCATGACCGCCGCCGGCAACCTGATCCGCGGCGGCCGCTCGGCCAGCGACCCCGCCTACATGGTGGTGGTGACCGACGGCAACGATTCCTGCGGCGGCAACCCCTGCGCGGTTGCCCAGCGGCTCGCCGCGATCTATCCAGGGCTGATCATCAATGTGATCGACCTGTCCGGCACCGCCAACCTGCAATGCGTCGCCGGCGCCACCGGCGGCCAGCTGGTCCGGCCCGAGGGCAGCGGCGGCCTGACCGACATGGTGCGGCGCGCCGCCGGCCAGCCCGACGTGCCGGCGCACTGCCTGCAGGGCCAATAGGGGCGGCGGGAACGGAACCGACATGAGCGAACGGATCAGGCTGGCGACCGGTTCGGTCGGTGAGCTGCAGGCGCTCGGCGCCTTCGGCCGGCCGGTACATTCGCTCTACGCCCAGCTGAGGGCGGTGGTCGGCGCGCGGCTGTCGGCACGGCACGCGGCCCTGTTCGCCGAGCCGGTAATGCATTCGTCCGACAACCGGATCGACTGGTATGCGCCGGTCGACGGCCAGGCGCGCCGTCTGGCCGATCTGCCGCCGCAGGAGGCACAGGCCGCGCAGGCGACGCTGCAGCAGCTGTTGGCCGAGCTGTCGGCGCTGTCCGCACAGATGGCGGCCTCGACCAACGATAGCGACCAGGCGCTGGGACACCTGATCTCGCTCGCCCTGTCGACGCCCGACGACAGCCACCTGTTCGTGGTCGGCGACCAGCCGGTGCTCAGCTTCTGGGGCTTTGCGCGACGCGGCGGAACGGCGCAGGCCGCGCCGCTGCACGGCTTCGGCGGCCAGGCGGCGCAGCCGGCCGCCGCCGCCGCGCCGGTGGCGGCGATTGCCGTCGCGCGCGGCTCGCCGCTGCCCTGGCTGATGTGGGGCATCGCCTTCCTGCTGCTGGTGCTGGCGGCGCTGCTGCTGATGCGCGCCGTCGGCGGCATGGACATCCCCGGCCTCGCCTGGCTCGACGGACCGGCGGCGCAGGCCGCCGGGCCGACCGGTCCGGGCGGCCCCGCCACGCCGGCGGCGACCCAGGTGGCCGAACGCGCGCCGGCCGACGACTCCGCCCTGGTCGCCGCCCGCGACCGCGAACGCGCACTGCGCGCACAGCTCGCGGCGCTGCAGTCGGACATGGAGCGCGCGCTGGCCAGCTGCCCGGTGCCGCAGCGGCCGCCGGCCGCCACTCTCGTCCCGGACCGGCCGGCGAATCCGGTGCGGCCGCTCGACCGGGCCGAGGTCGACCGGCCCGGCGTCGACCTCGACCGGGTGGTGCCGTTGCCGGACCGCGACGCCACCGATCTTGCCGCGCTCGACCGTCCGGACGACCCCGACCTCGGCACCGACACCGCCGAGACGGACGAACCGGCGCCGGACGAGCCCGCGGTGGCGGACGAGCCGCCCGCCGGTGCGCCGCTGACCATCGACCGGGCCGCGCGCGACGCCCAGGACCTGGCCGCGCTCGAGGGGCGCTGGCGCACGGGGCGCAGTCTGATGGACCAGGGCAGCACCGATCCGCTGGAGATCGAGTATGCCTTCGACGCAGAGGGCCGCGGCCGCTCGACCATCCGCCTCGACGACGGCGTCACCTGTTCGGCCGAGGCGCAGGCCGCCTACAACGGCCCGGACGCAGTGGTGATCACCGAGCTCGACCACCCGGCCTGCAGCGACGGGACCGAATTCGAGCGGTCGGAGGTGGTCTGCGTGATCGACGCGGATGGCTCCACCATCTGCGAAGGCGCACAGGCCGGCGGTTCCGGCTATCCGGTGGGGCTGTACGCGGCCGAGTGACGCCGCAGGCCGCCACCGCCATTCACGCATGTTGGGGAAAGTTGCGCCGCGTCATGGCAGGTGTTTTGCGTGATCGCCATATCCAGGCCATATTCGATGCCCCATTCTGTCCCCTGGGGCGGGAGAACGGATTGCTGAGCGAATGCTGAAGGCCCTGCCCACCTACCGTCATCTGACCAGCCTGATTCCGCGCAGCGGCATCCAGTTCCTGGACTTCGGCTTCAGCATCGATGCCGCCGCCCGGGTCAGCCGCGCCTTCTGGGAGGAGGCGACCGGTACCGCCGAGGACGCCCCGGTCAACCTGCACTGCCTGGAACGCGACCCGCAGACCCGCGACTTCGTCACCAAGGACGCCGAGCGCAAGACGGTCGAACCGAGCTACGTCATCAACGCCGACCGGGCACTGGAGGTATTCCTCGGCCAGTGGGTGCCGGTGCCGTTCCTGCGCATCCGCGAGCGCAGCCGCGACGGCGCGCCGGTGTTCGCGCGCGGCCCGTCGAACTGGGCGCGCGTGCGCGTGGTGGCGCTGGACGAACCCGACCGCGACGGCAACAGCCACCGGGTGACGCTGGCCTTCGACACCGAGCTGGCCGACCAGGCCGAGGGCGCGCCCTATCTGGCGCCGTCGCCGGAGGACGCGCGCTCCGGCCAGGTGTTCTCGCTGGCGCACGACGACCGCGACAATTCATGGTTCATCGCCGACGATTGGGTCGACGAGTGGCTGTACGAGCTGTTCATCGACTATCGCCGCCGCCAGCGCGGCGGCCGGCCGGTGACCGAGGCCGACCTGCAGTGGGCCTGCGAGCACTACGCCCGCTATCTGACGTTGCTGCAGGTGCTGGCCGACATGCGCCTGTTCCCGCGCATCCAGCTGGTCGACACCGACACCCGTCCGCGCAAGTACCGGCCGATCGGCGTCGACCTGGTGCTCGACGTCGGCAACAGCCGCACCTGCGGCATCCTGATCGAGGCCGACCCCGACGACAAGATCGACCTCAACAACTCCTATGTGCTGGAGCTGCGCGACCTGTCGCGCCCGCACCTGGCCTACAACCGGCCGTTCAGATCGCGGCTGGAGTTCGCCAAGCCGGCATTCGGCCGCGACCACCTCAGCCGCCGCTCCGGCCGGCCGAACGCCTTCAACTGGCCGTTGGTCGCGCGGGTCGGGCCGGAGGCGGCCTGGCTGGCCAGCCAGGCCAAGGGCACCGAGGGTGCCACCGGCATGTCGAGCCCGAAGCGCTATCTGTGGGACACGCGGCCGCGCAACCAGGACTGGCGCTTCAACGGCCTGGCCGCGCCCGGCCACGGCGGCGCCCGCGACGACGACCAGGGCTTCGAGCCGCCGGTCACCACCGGCGTGTTCGTCCAGCAGCTGACCGAGGAGGGCGTGCCGCTGGACGACCCGAAGCTGCCGGCGGCGGCAAGGATCCCGGCGCTGCGGGCGCGCTATTCGCGCTCGTCGCTGATGGTGTTCGTGCTGGCCGAGATCATCCTGCACGGGCTGGTGATGGCCAATTCCGCCGAGCAGCGCGGCAAGCGGCCCTATGAGGACGTGCCGCGGCAGCTGGAGCGGGTGATCATGACCATGCCGACGGCGATGCCGAAGGCGGAGCGCGACATCCTGCGCCATCGCGCCGAGGCGGCGGTGCGCCTGCTGTGGACCTCGATGGGCTGGGACGGCGACGACCCGAACCAGCCGCAGCCGCCGCGCGTGCTGCTGGACTGGGACGAGGCGAGCTGCACCCAGCTGGTCTATCTGTACAGCGAGATCGCCCACAAGTTTCAGGGCGACATCCGCGGTTTCTTCAACACCATCGGCCGGCCGCGCCCCGCCAGCAAGGCCGCCGGCAACGGCGAGGCAGGCGCCAACAGCCGGCCCAGCCTCAGGGTCGCCAGCATCGACATCGGCGGCGGCACCACCGACCTGATCATCACCACCTACCGGCTGGAGGGCGACCGCACCATCGCCCCGCACCAGGAGTTCCGCGAGGGCTTCAACATCGCCGGCGACGACATCCTCAGCGCCGTGATCGAGCGGCACGTGATGCCGGCGATCACCGACGCGCTGGAGAAGGCCGGGGCGACCAACGCCCGCACGCTGGTGACCGAGCTGTTCGGCGGCGATTGGGGCGACCAGTCCGAGCGCGACCGCACGCTGAGGCGGCAGTTCGCCAACCGGGTCGCGCTGCCGGTCGGCATCAGGCTGCTGGAGCAGTACGAATCCTACCGCCCGATCGCCGGCAACCACGTCGACAGCTGGGCCTTCGACCAGTTCTTCGACGAGACGCCGCCGCCGGGGCTGGAGGACGCCTTCGTGCGCTACCTGGCCGACGCCGCCCGCGACGCCGGCGCCGAGGGCTTCGACCTGCACGCGCTGCAGGTGCCGGTCAACCAGGCGGCGATCGACGCCACCGTGCGCAGCGTGATTGCGCAGGTGCTGGCCGACATGTCGGAGATCGTCTTCATGTACGACTGCGACATCGTCCTGCTGTCGGGCCGGCCGTCGCGCTTCCCGGCGGTGACCGCGGCCATGTTCGCCAAGCCGCCGGTGGTGCCGGACCGGATCAAGGCGATGCACCACTATCGGGTCGGCAGCTGGTACCCGTTCCGCGACGCCCAGGGCCGGATCAACGACCCGAAGACCACCGCAGTGGTCGGCGCGATGCTGTGCGCCCTGGGCGAGGGCGACATCGAGGCCTTTTCCTTCCGCAGCTCGGCGTTGCGGATGCGCTCGACCGCCCGCTTCATCGGCGAGATGGAGCGGACCGGCGAGCTGCGCGAGGACAAGCTGCTGTTCCGCGGCCTCGACCTCGACGACCGCCGCGGCGCGCCGCCGAAGGCGACCTTCACCTTCGAGGCCCCGACCTTCATCGGCTTCCGCCAGCTCGATGTCGAGCGCTGGCCGGGCAAGCCGTTGTACTGGCTCGATTTCGGCAATCCGCGAATCCGCCGCGAGGCGGCGATGCCGCTGAAGGTGACGCTGTCGATGCGCGACGACGCGGTCGAGAGCGACGAGGAGACCGAGGGCGATTTCGAGATCATCGACATCGTCGACAGCGACAACACGCCGTTCCGCGAATCCGACCTGGAGATGCGGCTGCAGACGCTGAAGTCGGAGGCCGGCTACTGGCTGGACACCGGCATCTTCAACATCCGATAGGCCCGAAGCCGACTCATGACCGATTCCGCACCCCTGACCGCCCTGACCAGCCCGGAGAACGAGCGCGCGGCACAAGCCTGCCGCGCGACGGCCGAGGCCGCCCAGGCGGCGATCGACTGGATGGAGGCCAATGCCGAGCGGGTCGGCCCGGACGGCACCGCGCTGCTGTCGGACCTGCGCAAGGCGGCCAACGCCGCGCGCAAGATGGAGGTCGCGGTGCGCCGGCCGATGTGCGTTGGCGTGTTCGGCCCCAGCCAGGCCGGCAAGTCATACCTGATCTCCGCGCTGGCGCGGAAGGACACCGAATCGCTCAACGCCAAGTTCGCCGGCCGCACGGTCGACTTCGTCGAGGAGATCAACCCGCAGGGCGGCCAGGAATCGACCGGCCTGGTCACCCGCTTCACCCTGCAGCCGGGACGCAAGACGCCGGACGGCTTCCCGGTCGAGCTGCGGCTGCTGTCGCAGACCGACATCGTCAAGATCATCGGCAACACCTTCTACCTCGACGGCGACCCCAACACCTTCCCGGCGCCGGACCCGGCCGCGGTGCACGAGCGGCTGTCGGAGCTGGCGCGCGCCGCCCAGGCGGAAGCGGTCGACACGCTGACCTCCGACGACGTGTTCGACCTGCAGGAATATTTCGACAAGCAATTCCCGACCGCGCCGCGGCTGCGCGCGCTGGGGCCGAACTACTGGACCCAGGCCGCCCGGCTGGCGCCGCGGCTGAAGCGGGCGGAGCGGGCGCAGCTGTTCGCGCTGCTTTGGGCCGATGTCGAGCCGCTGACCGAACTGTACAAGCGGCTGCATGCGGCGCTGGCCGAGCTCGACTTCGCGCCGGAGGCCTTCGCCCCGCTGAACGCGCTGGTCCCGCGCGAGACCAGCATCATCGACGTGCGCACGCTCTACGACCTGGGCAAGGATGCCGGCGAACGGCTCGACCTGGTCAATCCGGCCGGCAAGAAGGTCTCGCTGCCGCGGGCCGAGGTGACGGCGATCGTCGCCGAGCTGCGGATCGTGGTCGAGGACAAGCCGTGGGACTTCTTCGACCACACCGACCTGCTCGACTTCCCGGGCGCGCGCTCGCGCGAGATCATCCCGAACATGGCCGAGGAGCTGGCGCGCAAGGGCGACATGCTGCAGCACCTGTTCCTGCGCGGCAAGGTAGCCTACCTGTTCGACCGCTATGTGGCGGAGCGCGAGCTGACCGCGATGCTGCTGTGCATCGGGCCGTCGAACCAGGAAGTGAAGACGCTGCCCGACATGATCAACCAGTGGATCAGCGTCACCCACGGCGACACGCCGCAGGCCCGCGCCCGGCGCACCACCGCGCTGTTCCTGGTGCTGACCAAATTCGACACCGAGTTCGAGCGGGCCAAGGGCAAGCGCGAGGACGACGACAGCCCGACCGAGCGCTGGACCGCGCGGCTGCAGGCCTCGCTGGTCGATTTCTTCGGCAAGCGCCACGGCTGGGTGCACGAGTGGGACGGGCGGCGCGGCTTCCGCAACACCTTCTGGATGCGCAACCCGAACATCGCGGCGACCGACCTGCTCGACTACGACGAGGAGAAGCTGCGCCACAACGTGTTCCACGAGCTCGGCATCCGGGCGGGCGAGCGCGAGCGCATCGGCACCTTCCGCACCGCCTATCTCAACAACGAGCTGGTCAAGCGCCATTTCGCCGAGCCGGAGGCGGCCTGGGACGCGGCGTTCGCGCTGAACGACGGCGGCATCCGCTATCTGGCCGAAAAGCTGCGGCCGGTCTGCAACCCGGACCTGAAGCGCCAGCAGATCGAGGGCGACCTGGCCGAGTGGCGGCGCCGGCTGGCGGAGCGGCTGACGCCGTTCTACATCTCCACCGACGCCGAGAAGGAGCGCGAGAAGAAGCGCAAGCTGGCGCAGGCCATCGCCCAGCGTCTGGTCGGCAGCGCCACCTCGCAGCGCTTCGGCGAGCTGCTGCGCGCGCTGCAGGTCGACGACGAGGACCTGGAGTCGGTCTACTACCGCGTCGAGGGCCTGGAGTCCGGCTCCAACGGCCATTCCGTCACCGTCGGCCGGGCGGCCGACGCCGGCGCGATGCTGTCGGCGCTCGGCCTTGGCGGCTCCGGCGATGCCAACGGCGAGAGCATGACCGACCAGGCCGACCGTTTCGCCCGCGCCTCGGTCGAGCTGTGGGTGGAGAAGCTGAACAAGCTGGCCGACGACGAGGCGGCGGGCACCTACTATCGCGTGCCGCGCGGCGACATGAGCAACCTGATCCACGAGCTGGTCACCGGCGCCACCCGGCTGGGCCTGCGCCGCGACATCGCCGGCGACGTGCGCGACCAGAGCAAGTACCGCAACGTCAAGTGGGACCAGATGATGGACCGCGTGGTGCTGCTGGCCGCCAACCACATCAATACCTTCGTCGACTATCTCGGGTTCGAAGGCCAGGAAGAGGCGCTGCGGCCCGCCGTCAGCGCCCGCGACGGCGCCAGCCGCCCGGTGTTCCGCGGCCGCCCGCCGGTCGACGGATTCCCGCAACTCAGCGAGACGCCGTCGCAGTTCGACCAGGACTATTACGTCGACTGGATCGCCGCCTTCATGAAGCTGGTCGAGGACAACTTCGCCATGCAGGGCGAGGAGGCGATCGACGTCGAGCAGAACAGCCGGCTCGGCGCGATCCTGGAACGGCTGGACGCGCTGGCGGCCTGAGCGACCGGACATGACCATTCTGATCACGGCAGCGGCGGACAGGAAGCAGGGACCCGGCCACGCGGTCATTCGGGTCGAAGGCGTGCGCGTCGCGCCCGACGACATCCGTTTCGCCGTGCGGCGGCCGGGCTTCCGCGAGGACAGCCTGGGCCCGACCGGCTGGCAGGCGGCCGAGGCGCTGCTGACGCCGGCGGCCGCCTATGTGGTGCAGGACGCCCTGTTCCTGCATGTCGGGTCCGAGGTGGTGGCCCACATGGAACCCGGCATGAACGTCGCGTTCCTGCTGGTGCTGCCGGACGGCGCGGCGCTCGACGGCCGGCTGGCTTGGCCGGCGATCCCCGGCCCGATCGGCGGGGCAGGCGCGCGCCGCGGCCGCATGGTGGCGACCCGCAGGGTCGAGGCGGAGGCCCCGGCGCTGCGCACCGGTGCCGCCCTTGTCGGCGATACGCCGCCGCCGCCGGCAGCGCCGCAGCCGCCCGCATCGTCCAAACCGGTCGCCGCGGTTGTGCCGCCGGCGCCGGAGCCGGTATCGCCGCCGCCGGTGCAGGCCGCGGTCGAGCCGGAGGAGCCCGTTGCCGACCCCGCGTTCGAGGCCGAGCCGGAGTCCGGCGGGCGGCCGGCGCCCGACCTGCGGGCCGAGCGTGACGCCGCCGCGACGGCCGCGGCGGCCGCGCATCGCCGCCCGTGGGGCCGGCGCGTCGCCGCGGTGGCCTCGATCTCGGTCGTGCTGATCGCCGGTGCTGCCGCCGCCTCGGTCTATCTCGGCCGCGACGAGATCTGCGCGCATGCGAGCCTGGGTGCGATCGCCGACGACCTGGGGCTGTGCCCGCCGGTTGTGGTCGCCGAGGCCGCACCGCCGGAGCCGCAGCCGGCCGACCCGGCGACGGCGCCGGATCCGAGCCGCTGGAACATTAACCCACTGTCGTGGCTTGGCCCCCAGGAGACGCCGCGCGGCGGCGCGGCGGCGCCGGCCGACGCCACCGACGACCAGGCGGCGCAGGAGCCGCCGCCGTCGCCGGAGAGCCAGCGCGAGCTGGCCCGGCAGTATCTGGAATCGCAGCCGTCGCCGGAAGAGGCGTTCGGCCGCGCGTCCGAGCTGCTGGCCCAGGGCCAGGTCGATGCCGCCTTCCTGATCTTCCGCTATGCGGCCGAGCGCGGCTACGCCGATGCGGCGACCGCCGTCGCCGCCATGTACGACCCGGAGACTTTCACGCCGCAGACCAGCCCGCTGCCGCGGCCGAACCCGTCGGTGGCGCGGTCGTGGTACGAGCGGGCCGTGGCGGCCGGTGACGAGGAGGCGCTGCTCAGCCTCGCCCGGCTGCTGGCCGACGAGAATGCCATCGAGGATGCGCGCGAGGCGCTGCACCGGGCCGAGGAAGCAGGCCTGGTCGATGCCGCGCGGCAGATGCTGGAGGACTTGCAGTGACCCTCGTCTCCGCCGTGCGCCGGGGGCTGGCGCGGGCCGCCCTGCCGGCGGCCTTCGCCCTGGCCGTGCTGCCGGCATTGCAGCCCGCCGTGGCCGTGGCGCAGGACCGCGTCCCGCTGCTGCAGGACGGCAAGACCACGCTGTACCAGCGGGTGCTGACGCGGCCGGACGCGGTGCTGCGCGAGACCCCGGCCCTGGACGCCGCCCAGGTCGGCGAGACCCTGCCGCCGTTCACGGTGTTCTACGTCTACGGCCGCCAGTCGGAAGCGGGCGCGGAGTGGCTGGAAGTGGGCGTCGGCCGCGACGGCGCGGTCGACGGCTGGCTCAATGCCGGCGCCACGGTGCCGTGGAACACCAACATGACCGTGGCGTTCGCCAACCCGGCCAACCGCGAGCGGGTGCTGCTGTTCGCCGACCGCGACGGCCTGGCGGCGACGCTGGGCGCGACCGACCCCGGCGCGGCGGCGGCGGAGCTGCGCGCCGCGGTCGAGGCCGGCGGGGCGGAGCCGGTGATCTCGATCGAGCCCGACGTCTATGTCGACCTGCGCCGGCAGTTCTACCTGCTGCCGATCCTGCAGTCGGAGGAGATCTACCTGGACAGCGGTTTCACCACGCGGCTGCTGCAGGTCGCGTCGGTGACCCTGCCGAAGGACCCGGCCCAGGCGGCGTCGGCGGACCCGGCCCGCGCCGACCTGCTGCAGGATTTCAAGGCCGGCGTGGTGTTCGTGATCGACACCACCATCTCGATGGGCCCCTACATCGACCGCACCCGCGAGGCGATCCGCACCATCTACGACCGGCTAGAGGACCGCGGCCTGCTGGGCCGGGTCGCCTTCGGCCTGGTCGCATTCCGCAACAACACCGATGCGGTGCCCGGCCTGGAATATGTCGCGCGCAGCTATGTCGACCTGACCGAGGGCGCCGACCCGGTGCAGTTCTTCGACCAGGTCGCCGCGGTGGCCCCGGCCAACGTGTCCAGCGCCACCTTCGTCGAGGACAGCTTCTCCGGCGTCGTCAACGCGATCCAGTCGATGCCCTGGGACGGCTTCGGCGGCCGCTACGTCGTGCTGATCACCGACGCCGGCGCGCTGCGCGGCAGCGACCCGCTGAGCGGCACGCACATGGACTCCGACCAGGTGCGCCAGCTCGCCGCCGACAGGGGCATCGCGATCTACACGCTGCACCTGCTGACCGACGTCGGCCGCGCCAACCACGAGGACGCGGCCGCGCAATACACCGTGCTGTCCAGCTTCCCGGGCCTCAGCCAGCCGCTCTACTACCCTGTCGCCGCCGGCGACGTGGTGCAGTTCGGCCGGGTGATCGACGCGCTGGGCGAGGCGCTGGCCGGCCAGGTCGCCGATGCCGAGGGCCAGTTCGGCGCGGCGCCGCCGGCGGTCGCCAACACCGCCGACCCTGTCGACCGGATCGGCGCGGAATCGCTGATCGTCGGCAACGCGATGATGCTGGCCTATCTCGGCCGCGAGGAAGGCGCCCAGGCGCCGAGCGTGCTGGAGGCGTGGGCGGCCGACCGCGATCTGGCCAATCCCGCCGTGGCCGCGCTCGACGTGCGCGTGCTGCTGTCGAAGACTCAGCTCAGCGACCTGCAGGAGGTGCTGAAGGCGATCGTCGAGGCCGCCCGTGTCGGCCAGATGGCGCCGGAAACCTTCTTCGACGAGCTGCAGAGCGCCGCCCTTGCGATGAGCCGCGACCCCAGCCGGGTCGGCTCCGGCGAGGCGCGCAACCTGGCCGACCTCGGGCTGGTCGGCGAGTATCTGGAAGGCCTGCCCTACCAGTCGAAGATCATGGGCATCGACCAGGACCTGTGGCTGAGCTGGAGCGTCGGCGAGCAGCAGGCGTTCATCGACGAGATCGAGGCCAAGATCCGGCTTTACGAGGCCTATCACAACGACGTCGACCGCTGGATTGCGCTGGACGGCGGACGGGTGCCGGGCGATGCGGTCTATCCCATCCCCCTCGACGCGCTGCCCTGAGCCGGCGGGCGAGGGCGCGCCGGACTCCGGAGCAGGGCCGATGCCGGACCGGGCGCCGCGCGACCGCGGGCCGGCGCTACTGTCGGCGCGGCTGCTGCGCAAGCGCTGGCTTACAGGTCCCGGGCGGACGTTCGCGGTCGAGGCCGCGGACATCGCCCTGCATCCGGGCAGCCACGTCGCGCTGGTCGGGCCCAGCGGCAGCGGCAAGTCCACCGTCCTCGACATGCTGGCGCTGGCGTTGGCGCCGGACGAGGCCGACGGGTTCGCCATCGGCGGCGCCGAGGCCGCCTGCGACGTCGGCCGCCTCTGGCGCGCCGGCGATTCCGACGGGCTGGCTGCCCTGCGCCGCGACCGGCTCGGCTATGTGCTGCAGACCGGCGGCCTGCTGCCGTTCCTCAATGTTCGCGATAACATCGCGCTGCCGCTGCGGCTGGCCGGGCGCGGCGACGGCGACGCCGTGGCCGAGCTGGCCGAGCGCCTGGGCATCGCCGGGCGGCTCGACCTGAGACCGGCCGCGCTATCGGTCGGCGAGCGGCAACGCGCCGCCATCGCCCGCGCGCTGGTCCACGCGCCGGCGATCGTGGTTGCCGACGAGCCGACCGCCTCGGTCGACCAGGCCAACGCCGAGCGCATCTTTGCGCTGTTCGCCGAGCTGATCGACCAGACCGGGGTCGCCGCGGTGGTCGCGACCCACGACCGCGGCCTGGCGGAGGCGTTCGGGCTGACGGTGGTCGAACACGACCTGGTCGAGACCGGCGACGGCGCGCTGTCGCGATTCCGGATGGACCCGGCATGAGTGCGGCACGGCTGCCCCTTCAGGTGGCGCGGCTGGGCGTCGCCGACTTCCGCTTCGAGGGCGGCATGTCGTTCTGCTTCGTCGCCGCGCTGGCCGGCGTGCTGACGCCGCTGATCATCCTGCTGGCGCTGAAATACGGCTTCATCGACGCGCTGACCCAGCGGCTGACCGGCGACCCGCGCAACCTGGAGGTGACGCCGGTCGGCGCCGGCCGCTACGACGCCGCCTGGTTTGCGGCGATGGCGGACGACGACGCGGTCGGCTTCGTCATTCCGCGCACCCGCCAGATCGCGGCCACCGCCGACCTGGCGTTCGCCGGCGCAAACGGCGCGGCGGTGGTGACGGCGGAGCTGATCCCCACCGCGGCCGGCGATCCGCTGATCGCCCTGAGCGGCACGCCGCCGCCGGCGCCGGGTGAGGTGCTGCTGAGCGACCGCGCCGCGCGCGAGCTGGGTGCGGCCGCGGGCGACGCGGTCGACCTGATCGTCGTGCGCACCCGCGACGGCGGCCGCGAGGTTGCCCGCCGCAGCTTCGTCGTGGCGGCGGTGCTGCCTCCGGACGCGTTCGGCCGGCCCGCCGCCTTCGTCGACCTGTCGGTGCTGCTGGCGGCCGAGGATTTTCGCGACGGACGCGCGGTACCCGACTGGGGTTTCGCCGACGACCCGCCGCCGCCCGAACCGCGCCTGTTCGCCAGCTTCCGGCTCTATGCCGCCGACCTCGACGCCGTGGCCGCGCTGGAGGACCGGCTGGTGGCCGCGGGCGGCGACGTGCGCACCCGCGCGGCCGACATCGCCGCTGTGCAGCGCCTGGACGCCAGCCTGTCGGTGCTGTTCCTGATCGTGGTCGCGCTCGGCGGCACCGGGTTCCTGGTCTCGATGGGCGCGAGCCTGTGGGCCAACGTCGCGCGCAAGCAGAAGGCGCTGAGCGTCATCCACCTGCTCGGCGCGCCGCGCCGGGCGCTGGCGCTGTTCCCGCTGACCCATGCGGCGCTGATCGCGGTGATCGGCGGCGTCGCGTCGGCGCTGGCGGCGCTGGCCGTGTCGGCCGTCATCAATGCGGTGTTCGCCGACCAGGTCGCCGGCACCGAGCAGGTTTGCCGGCTGGTTTGGTGGCACGTGGCGCTGGCGCTTGCGGCGACGCTGGTGCTGGCGCTCGCCGCCGCCGCCCTGGCCGCCTGGCGGGTATTGCGCATCGCCCCGGCCGAGGGCCTGCGCGATGTCTAGGCCGGCGGCAGGCTGGCTGCTGGCGGCGTCGCTGGCCCTGGGGCCGGCTGGCACGGCGGCGGCGCAGGACGTCGCGCCCGAACCGTGGCCCGAGGTCTATTCCAACCCGCAGCCGGCCGAGGGCGATCTGGTGCTGCCGATGCCCTGCGGCGGCGCGATGACATTCCGCCGGGTGGAGACCCCGACCGACGGGCCGCTGGACGACCGCCGCGTGCTGCTGGGCGCGTCCGACGAGGAGCGCGGCTATGCCGAGGGCCCGGTGTTCGCCGACATCGCCGGCGGCTTCGTCGACGGGGCGGGCGAGGCCGGCCGCCACTACTGGATCGGCAAGTACGAGGTCAATGCGGCGCAGCTCGCAGCGCTCGGCGAGAGCTGCCCCGACCTGAACCCGGGGCTGCGGCTGCCGGCGACGGCGGTGACCTGGGCCGACGCGGTCGCCTTTGCCGACGCCTATACAGGCTGGCTGGCCGCCAACGCCACGGACGCGCTGCCCGACGCCGACGGCATGGCCGGCTTCCTGCGCCTGCCGACCGAGGCGGAGTGGGACTTCGCCGCGCGCGGCGGCATCGCGGTGCGGCCGGAGGATTTCCGCGCCCGCACCTTCCCGATGCCGGCGGGCATGCCGGCCTATGTCTGGTTCCAGGGCAGCCGCTCGGCCAACAACCGGTTGCAGCTCATCGGCCTGCTGGCGCCGAACCCGTTGGGCCTGCACGACGTGCTCGGCAACGCCGACGAGATCGTGCTCGACCCGTTCCGGCTCAATCGTGGCGGCCGGTGGCACGGCGAGGCCGGCGGCTTCGTCGTGCGCGGCGGCAACTACCTGACCTCGGAGGGCGAGATCCGCACTTCCTACCGGCAGGAGATCGCGCACTACCGCGACGGCGCGCCGAACCGGGTGCGCACCATCGGCTTCCGGCTGGTGATCGCGGCGCCGGTGCTGACCTCGCGCGAGCGGCTGGCGGAGATCGACGCGGCCTGGCGCGAACAGGCGGCGGCCGGCTTCCAGGCGGAGCCGGCGGGCGAGGAGGACCCGCTGTCGGCGCTGACCCGGCTGATCGAGGCGCGCGACGACGCCACGCTGGCGGCCGCCGCCGAGCGGTTGATCGCCGAGCTGCGCGCCGAGACCGACGTGCGCGCCAGCTCGGGCGAGCGGCTGGCGCGCGCGCTGCTGCGTCTCGGCGCCGGCTTCGGTGCCGACGTGCATGCGGTCGCCGCGATCGTCGCGCTGAAGCAGGAGATCCAGCAGGCGCTGGCCGATGCCGCGCTCGACGAGCGCCAGCTGGCGGCGTCCGTCGAGGCGCTGGCGGCCGAGCGCCGAGCGCTCGACGATGCGATGGACGCCTATGTCGACAACGCCATCATCGCGGCGGAGAACATCCCCGGCCCGACCTTCGACGCCCAGCTGGAGCTGCTGCGCCAGGAACTGGCGGCAGCCGGGCGCAGCGACATCCTGCCCTTCGCCGCGGTGTTCGCCGACCATGTCGCCGAAGTGCGCCTGACCGGTGCCGCCGACCGCGAGGTGTGGCTGACGCGGCTGTCGCGATAGCGCGGCCGCGCTACCGGCCGCTCAGATCCGCATAGGTCCGCAACTCCGGGCGGTACTCGAAGTGCATGGTGTCGTAGTGGTACCAGCGCCCGCCCCAGATGAAGTCCTCGGTCTCGAAGGCGGCGACGATCTCCGGCGGAATCCGGTTACGGTATTCGCTCGGGTCCGGGCCGCCGCCGGCCCAGCGCCAGTAGTCGGCGAAGTTGACATTGATGTCGATCGCGACGGCGAAGCTGTGCGCGCTGAGCCGGTCGGTCCCGGCGATGACCCGCCAGTTGAAGCTGCCGGCCGGCTCGGCGAGATAGGGCAGGAACGCCTCGCCCAGCGCCTCCAGCTTGGCGGAGATGCGTGCGACGCGCGCCGGCACGTCGAAGGCGCGGTGCACCGGCAGCGGGCTCGGCCGGGTGTTGGCGAGCCAGGTCACCGTCTCGAGCTGCGCCGCCACCGCGTCGCGGCTTTCGCCGTAGAGGGCGCGGAACAGCGGGTCGCAGCGATAGCGGCCGGGGTCGAAGTTGCGCGCGGGCGGATCGTCGGCCGCACCCCAGGGATAGGGGTCGTGCAGCATGTCCTGCGGGTCGGCGTTCTCCAGCCGCCGGTCGAAATCCTTGTCCCGCCCGTCGTCGAGCGCGACCCGTGCTCCCGAGGCGAAGACCAGGTCGCCATTCGCGTAGCCGACGATGGCCTGCGGATAGGCGTCGATGAACGCCTGGGCGGCAACGGACGGGTCGGCGGGCTGGGCCCGGGCCGGCGTGCGCAGCGGCGATGCGGCCAGCGCCAATCCGCCGGCAAGGAAGGCGCGTCGGTTCAGCATCGGCCCAGCCTGACCGCGGAATGCGCCGGAAAGGCGCTCAGTTCACCGTCACGTCGATGTAGTCGATGACGCCGGCATGGCCCCAGACCTGGACGACGACATAGGGGCGGCCGTTGACGATCGCCTGGATCGCTCCCGGCGACGAGGTGCCGGCGTTGAGCAGCGCCTCCATCCGGGCGCGGTTGTTGACGTTGGCAAAGACCGGGTCCCACTCGTCGGCCGGGTCGCGCCGGCCGAAACGATGGAAGTTGGCCCGGTCCTGCCGGATGATCGCCGCCGCGCTGGTCAGCCGCTGGCCGTTGGAGTTGAGATGGTCGCGGTCGCTGAGCAGCGCGCCGTATTGCGCGATCAGCTCCTGCGCCGCCGCCGGGCCGGCGGCCAGCGCCAATGCGAGTCCCGCCAGCAATGCACGCATCCGATGCCTCCCTGTCGCTGTGTCGGCGGCGGCGTCCTCGCCGCTCAGCTCATGCCCATGAAGTCGCGCTTGCCGATCGGCACGCCGCAATGGCGCAGGATCGCGTAGGCGGCGGTGACGTGGAAGTAGAAGTTGGGCAGCACGAAGCCGAGCAGGTAGTCCTGCCCCTGGAAATGCATCGCCTGGCCGCCGATCGACAGCGTGATCTCGCGCTCCTCCGATCCGTCGACGTCGGCCGGCTGCTTCGACTGCACGAAGGCGAGGGTCTTGGTGATGCGTTCGCGCAGCTCGCCCAGCGTCGCCTCGTCGTCGCTGTATTTCGGCGGCTCGGCCCCGGATAGCCGGGCAACGCAGCCCTTGGCATGGTCGGTGGCGATTTGGACCTGCCGGCTGAGCGGGAACATGTCCGGCGCCAGCCGGTAGCCGACGAGCACGGTCTGGTCGATCCGCCGCTCGGCGGCATTGGTCTCGGCCTTCTCCAGGATCGCCGACAGTGCGTTCAGCATGCGGGTGAAGACGGGCACGGACGCCTGATACATCGAGAGCGTCATGATGGGCGGGCACCTTCATGTGCGGGTGGACGAGGCCTTCTTTCTGCGCCCGCCGGCCCGGTCGCGCAAGGGCCGGCGTGGCCCGCACCGCGGGCGGCGCGGCCGGATAAGCACATGTTAACGGCTGTGGCGGAAACTGGGCGCCCGCAGTCGGTGCGGCCTACCCGCCATTCGCACCGCATGCGCCCGCTGCTGGCACAGGCAATCGCGAGGACAGCATGCCTTCTGGTCCCGCCCTTCTCGGCCTTGGCGCCGCCGTCATCGCGATCGGGGTCGCGCTGGTCGGCGGCTTCGTCACCTTCGCCGGCGACAGTGCCGGCTCGGTCGGCTACGGCGCGCTCGGCGTCGGCTCGGTCCTGGCCCTGGTCGGCATGATCGCCATGCCGCGCCGCCGCGAGACGGCTGTGGACAGCGCCGAGGCGTTCCAGTCCGATATCAGCCGCCAGGCCCTGCTGGCGGCGCTGGCCTATGCCGCCGCCTCGGACGGCCACCTGCACGAAGCGGAGGCGGAGACGGTTCAGCATGTCTTTCAGAAGCTGACCGGCAAGCCGATCGACATGGCCGCGATCAAGGCCAGCGTGGTGAACGTCGACCTGCACCGCGAGCCGATCCGGCACCATCTCGCCGGCCTGTGGCAGCAGATCGATCGCGACGTGCGCATCGTCATCCTGCACGGCGCGTATCTGGTCGCCTGCGCCGACGACGAGATGCACGCGATGGAGCGCCCGGTCCTGGCGGACATCGCCAGCGGACTGATGCTGACGGAGAACGAGCGGCGCTCTGCCTATCTGATGCCCGACGTCGCCGAGCCTACTCTAGCACCAGCGATTCACGGCTGATCGGCTCGCCCAGCCGGTTCGCGATCGCGCTGACCAGCAGCGGGCCGGCTTCCTCGCGGCTGGAGCCGCTGATGTCGGCCATGATCTCGCCCTGCCAGACCCGGCGCCCGGTGCTGCGGTCGTTCAGCGTGACGAAGATGCCGAACTGCAGCGCGTCGACCGAATCGGGGTTGACCCGTCCGCCCAGCACGCTGTCCTCGCTGTCCGCGAACAGGTTGACCCGCACGCTGCCCTCGTCCAGCCGCGTGTCGGCGGTGGCGCTGCCCAGGGTCGGCACGTCGCGGGTGATGGTGTCGCGGTCGCGCAGTTCCAGCCCCAGCAGCAATTGCCCGCCGGCCCCGACCTGATAGCCCTTGGCGGCCAGGGTCTGGCGGGCGACGTCGGCGATGGCAAGGGCCAGGTCGCTGTCGTCGTAGCTGACGATCTCGATCGAGGCGGCCGGCGGCATCGGCGCCAGCGCCAGCGCGTTGATCGTGGCCGAGACCGGCTTCGACGGCTGGGCGCCAGCCGGTGCGGCGACGGCGGCAACGGCGACGCAGGCCAGGACAGCGGCGAAGAACGACCGGACGGGCATGAGGGACTCCTGCGCGGCGACATTGCCGTGACGGTAATTATAGGGCTTCGGCGCCGCGCGGCCATGAGAATGCGCACAACGCGGTGCATGCGGCGGCCGACGATGCTAGAACGCCGCCAACCGGAATCGCATCGAGGGAAAGCGCAATGACCGTGCAGAAGAATTTCATCGCCGGCGCCTGGGTCGACGGGGGTGAGGCCAACCGCGACCTCAACCCGTCGAACCTGTCCGACACGGTCGGCGAATACGCCCGCGCCAGCAAGGAACAGGCCGTCCAGGCGATCGACGCGGCGGCCGCGGCGCTGGCGCCGTGGAACGCGCTCGGCGTGCAGGCCCGCTTCGATGCGCTGGACGCCATCGGCACCGAGATCCTGGCCCGTCGCCAGGAACTCGGCACGCTGCTGTCGCGCGAAGAGGGCAAGACCCTGCCGGAAGGCATCGGCGAGACCGTGCGCGCCGGCCAGATCTTCAAGTATTTCGCCGGCGAGACGCTGCGCATAGACGGCGAGAAGCTGGCCTCGGTCCGCCCCGGCGTCGAGGTCGAGATGACGCGCGAGCCGGTCGGCGTGATCGGCCTGATCACGCCGTGGAACTTCCCGATCGCGATCCCGGCCTGGAAGATCGCGCCGGCGCTGGCCTATGGCAACACGGTGGTGTTCAAGCCGGCCGACCTGGTACCCGGCACGGCCCATGCCCTGGCCGACATCATTGTCCGGGCTCTGGCGGGCGTGAAGGCGCCCGACGGCGTGTTCAACCTGGTGATGGGCCGCGGCAGCGTGGTCGGCGACACGCTGGTCAACGCGCCCAAGGTCAGCGCGATCAGCTTCACCGGCTCGGTCGCGACCGGCAGCGGCATCGCGGTCGCCTGCGCCAAGCGCCGCGCCAAGGTGCAACTGGAAATGGGCGGCAAGAACCCGCTGGTGGTGCTGGACGATGCAGACCTGAAGAATGCGGTGGCCTGCGCCGGCAACGGCGCCTTCTTCTCCACCGGTCAGCGGTGCACCGCGTCGTCGCGGCTGATCGTGACCGAAGGCATCCACGACCGCTTCGTCGCCGCGCTCACCGACTTCATGAAGGGGCTGAAGGTCGACGACGCACTGAAGCAGGGCACGCAGATCGGTCCGGTGGTCGACCAGTCGCAACTGGACCAGAATCTCAGCTATCTCGACATCGGCCGCAAGGAAGGCGCCGCGCTGCATGCCGGCGGCGAGCGGTTGAACCGCGATACCGAGGGCTTCTTCATGGCGCCGGCGCTGTTCACCGAGACCACCAACGCCATGCGGATCAACCGCGAGGAGATCTTCGGGCCTGTGGCGACCGTGATCCGGGTGAAGGACTATGACGAGGCGCTGGCGGTGGCCAACGACACCGAGTTCGGGCTGTCGTCGGGGATCTGCACCGCATCGCTGAAGCACGCCAGCCACTTCAAGGCGAACAGTCAGGCCGGCATGACCATGGTGAATCTGCCCACCGCCGGGGTCGACTATCACGTGCCGTTCGGCGGCCGGAAGGGTTCCAGCTATGGCGCGCGCGAGCAGGGCCACTATGCCCAGGAATTCTACACCGCGGTGAAGACCAGCTATCAGGCTGCGCTGTAGCGCGCCGCCCGATGCCGACGGCCCGGACGCACGGTCCGGGCACAATTGCGCTTGCAGAAATCGTTACAGGGTCTTCACAAAAGGCCCTGTACTTTTTCGACTCGTGTGTAATGGACCGCGGTCCCCGATTGCGAGGCAAGCGACATGACCGGTTTGACGACCTCGATTGTGAAGACCATTGCCGGGGCGGCGTTGCTGTCGGCCCTCGCATTCGCCAATGCTGCGGCAGCCGACGGCGATGACTGCAACCTGCTGATCGGCGGTACGATGCCCGTCTCGGCGATGGCCGGCGGCACGGTTACGGTGTCGCTCGGCGCCGGGTTCCAGTGCGTCGGCACGTCAAGCCTGGGCGGCAGCGATGGCCACATCGTGGTGCAGGGCTTCGACCTGTTCCTGGTGCCAGCCGGCGAGTTCACCGGATTCTACGATTTCGACCCGATCTATCGCACCGTCTCCGGCCGTCGGCCGACCGCTTCGACCGGCGGCTTCGCGCAGCGGTTCGAGGACGGCATCCTGGCCACGCCGGCCTGGCAGTCCGGCCCGATCGGCTTCGCGGCGCCGGCCCAGGCCGGCAGTTACGACCTGTTCGCCTGCGTGCTGCGCTACACCGACCCGTCGAACATCGACGAGGCCCTGTTCAACCGCGCTGTCGGCATGAACGGCGGCGGACTGCTGCCCGGCCGCTGCCTCTACGGCGGGATCGAGATCGTGGCGATGCCGGACGTCGGCCCGGCGCTCGACGCCTCGCGCGACGCGTTCGTCGACCGGCTCTCGGCATCGATCCAGGTGCCCGGCTCGGTCTATCAGGCCGGCCAGCCGATTCCGGTCAGCATGACGGTGACCAGCGCGGTCGCGGCGCCGCCGGGAACCCTGCGCGCCGCGGTGTGGCTGGTGCCGCAGGGGCAGGGGGTCGACGGTCCCGCCGATGCGGTGGTGCCGCTGTCGATGCCGGCGGCCAACCAGGGCGCCGTGGTGCAGCTGCAGGTCGCGCCGCCGCAGCAGGCCGGCGTGTATTATTTCCACTACTGCGTCGGCTATGCCGAAAGCCCCGCCCAGCAATGCTGGCTGGGCCTGCCGCAGCCGCTGGTCACCGTGGTCGACGCGACGACGCTGAACCCGCGCCTGCCGGACAACCTGCCGACGGTGCCGCGCCCGGTGCTGCCCGGCAACTGACCGGCGCGGCTATAGCGCAGCCGCCATCATCAGCGCGCCGACTGCGCCGGACGTTGCCGAGTAGGTGGCGCCGATGACGGCACTGCCGCGGTAGAGTGCCGCGAATCCGCCAAGGCCGCCGGCGGCGCAGACGATGGCGCCGCCGGCCAGACCGACCAGATTGTGCTGGATCGCGTGGCCCAGCGTCACCGCACAGGTGCCGACCTGGATGCCCTGGGTTACCAGCAGCGCATATTCCGTCTGCGCAGCGCCGCCGGCGAGGCTGACGCCGAGCGTGGTGCCGGTGCGCCAGTCGACCCGCCACCACCCGGTTTCCAGGGGAGCGGCTGCCGCGATCTGCGGCGCGACGACGATCGCACCGCGGCCGACGTCGCCGGCGATGGCGGCGCGCACGTCGTCGGGCAGGGCAAGGCGGTCGACGGCGGCGATGTCGCCCGGCTCGATGCGGACCCAGGGCCGACCGGCGGCAAGGTCGGCCTCGAACTGGACCGCGGCATTGGCGCGCGCGTCGGGACCGGCGAGAACCGCTTCCGTCACGGTGTCGCGGACGCCCTGGGCGACCCGCCCGGCGAAGGGCTGTGCCGCGGCCGCCATCGCGGCATCGTTTGCGACGATGTCGTACAGCAGGGTCTCGCGCAGGTCCTCCGAGCCGCTGCCGGCGACGCCGCGCCAGACGATGGCGACGTTCGGCCGGTCGGGTACCGCGGCGGAGGTGCCGAAACGGGTCAGCGCGTAGCGATGGAGAGCGACCGGCATGCGCGGCACCGCCGCCAGGTCCGGGATCGCGGCCTGGTCGGCGCTGGCCGCGGCCAGCATGCGGGCGAGGGTGGCGCCATCGTGCGCCATCTGCTGGCGCACCCAGTCCCGCGCCGTCGCGACCGCGGCGACCTGGATATCGGCCTCGCGGATCAGCGCCAGCGCGCGGTCGAGCCGTGCCGCAGCGTCGTCGACCGGCGCCTGCACCGGTGCGCCGATGCGCGCGGCCGCCCGTGCCGCCGGCCCGATGGCGTCATAGATCGCGCGGCGCTGGATCGTCGGGCCCTCGCCCGGCACCTCGACGGACACGTCCAGCCAGACCGCGCTGAGCCGGACGGGGTTGTCCGCCGGATCCGCCGGCGTGGGCGCCTGTCCCAGCGCTTCGCCGAGCACGCTGTCGAACACGCCGCCGGCGCTGGCGGCCTGGTTGCCGGACACGCCGCTGTCGGCGCCCAGCTGCTGCACGGTCGCCATGCCGGCCGGCAGCGCGTCGCCGCGCGTGGTCAGCAGCCGGTCGGTCAGCACCGTGCCGCCGATGCTGAGCTCGGGCTGCCAGATCCAGGCATCGGCAAAGGCGGACAGCACCGATGCCGTCGTGTCGGCGGCGGGCTCGGCAAGCAGCGCCGCCAGGGACAGGCCCTGCGGCACCATCCGCAGCACGATCGGCCTTCCGAGCGCATCGGCGGCCGGAAGCCGCTGCGCCAGCAGCGTGGCCTCGCGCAGCGTGCCCCGATCCCAGAACTCGGCGGAAACCGTCAGCGCCACCATGTGGCTCAGCCCGGCCGGCAGCCCGGCCGGGTCGACGGTCTCGCTCGCGGCGATGGCGCCGACAAGGCCTGCGTCCGGATCGGCGTCGCGCCAGGCGGCACCGTCCGCGACCTGGACCCACCAGTGGTCCTGCAGCGCCGCGACGGCGGCGGCGCGGGCATTCGCGTCCGCGGTCTGCGGGCTGTCGCCCAGCGCAGCGAGCAGAGCGTCCGCCAGCGCGCCGCCGCGCGCCGCCACGGCCGCGTCTGCGGCGCGCCGGCTGGCATCCGCCTCGGTCAGCAGGGCGACCGTGTCCGGATCTCCGAGCCCGGCCGCGGCAAGCTGCGCGGCCAGCGGAGCGGAATCGGCCTGCTCCGGCGCGGCCGTCGGCGCCGGCGCGGCGTCGAGCAGCGCTTCGGCCGCGGCAGGGTCGAGTGCGGCGCGCGCCAGCCGCACGGTGTAGCCGTTGCGGCGCAGAAGTTCGGCCAGCAGCAGGGCGCGATCCAGGCTGTTGCCGTGCCGGTCCATCAGCGTGCCCTGCGCACCGCGCAGGCTGCCGCGATAGGGCAGCAGCGTGGTGTGCGCCGCCACCCATGCGGCGGCGTCCTCGGGCCGCGGTCCGGCCGCGACGGCTGCCGCGGCGAGATCGAAGCCCAGCCGCGGCACGTCTGCACCGTATGAGTCCAGCGCGGCGGCGAGGCGCAGCAGCCGGTCGGCCTCGGGATCGGAGGGGTCCGCCACAGCGGCGTCGGTCGCGGCGGGGATGGGGTTGTCAGCCAGCACGGCCGCGGGCGGTGCGGCGGCACTGTCGTCGCCGGCATAGCCCTGTGCGGCAGCCATCGCCAGCCAGCGGGCGGCCGACGCGGGATCGGCGGGTACGCCGTCGCCGGCCTCCAGCATGCGGCCGAGCGCGTATTGGGCGGCGGCCATGCCGTCGGCGGCGGCCCATTCGTACAGGCGCAGCGCGGCGGCGCCGTCGCCGTTGCGCTGCAACGCACGGGCATAGGCCAGGGCGAGACGGGCTTCGCCCGGGTGCTCCCGCACGGCCGCGGCGCAGGCCGGCAGCGCCAGCGCCGGATCGATCGCCGCCAGCGCAACGCCATCGACCCCTGCCACCGTCCCGGGCGCGCCGGCGAGGCGATCGCAATCGGTGATTGGCAGATTGTCGGCGGCCAGAGACGTGGCCGATGCCACGACGAACGGAACACACAGCAACCACGCGCAGCGCATCACCATACCCTCCGCCCAGGGCTGCAACGGCTGCAGCCTATTTCGGCGTCGTGGCTTTGTCGCTGTGATTGTTGGCGGATTCGGGGCGCGCTTGTAACAAATCGTCGCTGCCGTGCCCGGTCGTCATTGGAAGACGTAGCTGCCGTCCCAGCTGCCGTAGTCCTGCGAGGCGATGCCGTTGCGGTCCGATCCGCGATAGCTGGCCTGCCCCGGCGCCGGCACCGCGGTGACGACGCCGCCGTCGGGTCCGACGAAGCCGGCGTGCAGCGCGGCCGCGCAGATCGTCGAATCGTCGGTGTAGACGTCGGTACCCCAGACCCCGCCGACCAGGGCATCGGGTGCGCAATGGCAGGTGCGCGGCGTGTTCGTGCCGCGCAGGTCGAGCATGTCGCCGGGGCAGGCCGGTGCGCCGGGCACGCTGCTGGTCTGCGCAACGATGCCGGGGAAGGTGAAGCTCCAGCCATAGGCGCCGAAATTCATGCTGGTCACGCCGAAGGCGGCGGTGCCCTGATAGACGGTCAGACCCGGCGCGCCCTGCACCGTGACGGTGCCGCCGCCCGGCCCGACGGCGCCGGCATGCATGGCGGCCTGGCACAGCGCGGAGTCCGCCGTGTAGGTCCCGGTGCCCCACACCCGGCCCTGGAACGCATCGGGCCCGCACCAGCAGATCAGCATCAGGGTCGAACCCGTGTGCATCGAGAAATTGTCGGGGCAGGCCGCCGATGCGTCCAGCACGACGGTGCCGGGTCCCTGGCTGCCGGGTCCCTGGCCGCCGGGGACGCCGCCGGTCACGCCGCCGCCGTCGGCGAGGCAGTCGCGCACGAACCAGCGCAGCCCCTGCAGGCCGGCCGCGTTGAAGTTCGGGTTGTTCCAGTCGGGGAACTGCGCCTCGGTGGTGTAGTTGCCCCACATCCACTGGGCCCGGTCGGCGCCGAACTGCGTCCAGTTGTCGGGCTCGAAGGCCGACCAGATGCCGTCGCCGCCGAACAGGCCGTAACGATTGACGCTCCATGGCTTGCGCGCGTCGAACTCGTCGTCGCCGTCATGCGCGTTCAACGTTGCGCCGACATGGTCGGTCCATGCATCGATGCAGGCGCGCCCCTCCGGCGTCGCCCAGGGTTCCTGCGCCTGCGCGGCGACACCGCCGATGGCGAGGCCGAGCGCGGGCGCTGCCGCTGCCGTTGCGGCGCGCGCCAGCGCTGCGCCGATCCGTCGCCCGATGCGATGCGTCATGCCGCGTCCCTTCCCGATGCCGTGTCTGCGCCAGAGACGCATGGTAGCGCAGTTTGGCATGGCGGGCGGCGTTGACGGATTGATCGATCTCAACAGGCGCCGGACTTACCCGGGCTATGCTGGCCGCGATCGTTTCCCGCATGCCGGAGGCCGAGCCATGCGACCCCGTCTCAACCTGTTCGCTGCATCAACGCTCGCACTGGCGACGACTTTCGGGCAGGGCGCCGTTGCCGCCGACATGGCGACCTGCGTGGCCTATGCGCGGACATCGGTCGGCCAGAACGACGCGGCGATCGGCAATGGCTGCGGGTTCGGCGGGCCGCGCTGGCAATCGAACTTCAACGCCCACAACCTGTGGTGCCTCGGCCAGCCGGAGGCGACGGTCCGCGCCGAGGTCGATGCCCGCGCCGATCAGCTGGCGACCTGCACCGGCCAGCACTGGCCGAACGGCACCCACCGGCGCTGCCACATCATCGCGCTGCTGGCGGTGGCGCAGTATCAGGCGGGCGTCGAGGCGCGATGCGCCTTCACCGGGTCGCTGTGGAGCCCGAGCTACGACATGCGCTATGCGACCTGCGTCAACGAGACGGTCGCGAAGTCGAACGGCGAGGCGGCGGCACGCACCGCTCAGCTCGCCCAGTGCGCGCCCTGGCCCTAGCGGGAACGACCGGCGGCAGCCGTGCCGGTCAGCCGTAGATCATGCTGCGCACATCCCACAGCAGGGTTTCGAGGCCCAGATTGGCGTCGCGGCCGTCGCGGGTGCGGGTGTTGACCAGCCCGGCGAATGCGGGCCCGCCCGCCTGCAGAATCAGCATGGAGACGCAGCCGGGCAGCGCTCCGGCATGCCAGCGGTTCTGGTGCGCCGGGTTGATCGCCCAGCCCCGGCCGTAGGACGACGAGGCCGCGCTCGGGCTGCGCATCACGCCGACGCTCTGGGCGCCGATCAGATCGGGCACGCCGTCGTCGCCGTTGAGGCGTTGCGCGAGCAGCACCAGGTCGGAAGCGGTTGCGACCCAGCCGCCATGCGAATCCATCCGCCTGACGTTGTAGGCATAGGGGTCGTCGCCGCCCTGGCCGACATAGACCACCTCGCCCGGACCGCGCTCGTTGCGCGTGTTGCCGGCGATCGCCATGTCGCGGATGCCGCTCGGCGCCAGCAGCCGCGACTGGACGAACTGCGCATAGCCCGCGCCGCCGGTCGCTTCGACGATGCGGCCGAGCAGGCAGTAGCCGAAGTTGGAATAGGCGTAGGCGGCGCCGGGCGGATTGATCAGCGGCGCCTCGCGCAGCGTGGTCGCGATCAGGTCGGCGTGGCCCAGCGCCGGATAGCGGAACATCGGGTCGTTGCCGTCGTTGGTCCAGCCACCCGCGGTGTGGGTCAGCAGATGGTCGACGGTGATCGCGCCGAGCCAGCTCGCCTGTGTGCCGGCCGGGTCGATCGGGAACCAGGAACCGAGCAGCCCGCCGGCGCCGAACACGGGCTGGTCGAGCCGCAGGCGGCCGTGCTCCGCCAGCATCATGATCGCCGCGGCGGTCAGCGGCTTCGACACGCTGGCGATGCGGAACCGGTGCGAATCGCCCAACGGCTCGCCGGCATAGGGGTCGGCCATGCCGAAGCTGCCGGCGAAGTCGATGCTGCCGTTGCGGCCATAGGCCAGCGAAACGCCGGGCGCGGAGAACTCGGCTAGGAAGCGCGCAACGCGCTGCTGGATCGCGCCCGATGCCGCCGATCCGGCGCCGGACTGCTGTCCCGGGGTCGGCGGCGCGGCGCCCTGGACGAAGGGCATGGCCAGCACGGCGGCGCCGGCCATCAACGCCCGACGGGTGAGACCCGGAGAATGCTTTGTCATGGGCGGGTCCTTCGGTCTGCGGGTTGGTCGGCGGCAGGGTAGTCAGCTTGGCGATCGAGGGGAACCCGCATCGGCGCGGGCGACGGCGACGCGACCGGACCGGCGGATCACGCCGGTGGAACGGCTTCGCACAGCATCGGCAGGACGAAGTCGATCACCGACACCACGGCGATTCGGCGGGAGACGTCGATGGTGGCGCCCAGGTCGACGATCAGCCCGGGATTCTCGCTGGTCGAGAATGGCACGCCATGTGCCTGTATGCTGATCGTCTCGTCGCCGCGCACCAGCACGTGCGCCTCGGTCTCCCAGCAGCCGGTGTACAGGCACAGGCTGACCGCGCCGCTGTGCGACAGCGAGAACGCGCCCGGCGTGTGCTCCGGCGCGACCTGGCAACGGCCGTCCCCGCAGCGCAGCTCGACGTCGGCGTTGCGGCAGCGCCAGTCCACTTCTTCGGCGAGGGACCGGCCCTCGGCTAGCACCGCCGCGGCCAGCAGGGCGACGAGACCGATGTTGCAGCGGGGCATCGCGCTTTCCCCTTTGACTGTTCGTAGCCAGGACTAACGCCGCAATCTGTCAGGATTGCGGTCGGGGCCGGCGCTGCGTCAGGCCGCGCTCAAGCCCAGAACGGCGCGACCTCGGCGAAGGCGTGATAGGCTTTCCGGGCATCGGCGCGCCGGGCCGGCTGCTGCGCGCCGAGCCAGCCGCGGACCATGCCGGCGCCGCGCGCCGTTTCGCGCGCCGAATCCGCCGCAGCGCCCGCCTCGATGCGCGCGATCGCCGCATCGGCGACGGCGAGGTCGTTGAGATGACCGAGGATGTCCTGGGTCTTCTTCACCGCCCGCAGCTGCCGGTCGACAGCCTTCTCATCGAACAGCGCGGCGAAGAACTCGGCGGCATAGCGCAGGTGCTTCAGCTCGATCCGCAACGCGTGCAGCGCTTCGAGCGGGCCGTCGTCGATGCGGCGGCCGGCCCTGGCCACGCGGCGCGCGTGCCGCCCGAGCACCCGCGTGGCGAAGGCGGTGGCGGGCCCGTCGGCGGCCACCGGCGCCGAGGCCAGCCACCGGCCGACGGCAAGCCATGCGCGGGTATAGGCCGGGTCGGCCAGGTGATCGGCCAGCGTTCTGGCCTCGCTCCCGCGCACCTTCCCGGTCAGGCGCGCAAAGGCGGCGAGCGCGCGGTCGCCGGGGAAGGCGGCCTGCACCGGCGGCAACGTCTCGTCGGCGAACACGTCGAGATCCCGCACCGGGCCGAGCAGGCGCAGGGTCGGCCGCAGCAACGCTCTGATCCGCCGGCTATCCGGCTTGGCGAGATGCGGGGCGAAAACCTCGAGGGCGGCACGCAGCCGCCGCAAGCCGACCCGCATCTGGTGGACGCCCTCCACCGGATCGTCGCCGTCGAGAATCGCCGGCGTGTTCGACACTGCCTGGCCGGCGGCGGCGGGTGCGATCGCCTCGAACGCGTCGGCGATCGACATGTCCGGCCGTAGCGCCGGCCGCGACCCGAGTACCGGGGGATTGCGGCGCCGGTCGGCAAGCTGATAGCCGCGCTCGCCCTTGCTTGCCGTCTGCAGCGTCAGCGGCAGGTCGGCGCTGAGGCCGGCCGCGAGATCGAACAGCGCGGCCGGCGGCCCGCTGATCAGTTCCAGCTCCACTTCCGCCACGGGGCAGGCGGCATCGCCCGCGCGAATCTCGCCGGTATCGATCGCCAGCTCGACGACGGCGCCGTCCGGCGTGGCGAGACGCCGCGTCGCGCGCGTGAAGTCGGTGACGAAAACCGCCCGGATCGGCCGCGACAGCGCCTTGCCCAACCGTCCGTCGAAGCTGTCGGGTGCGGCGGTGGGCCAGATCGGGTCCGGCCCGTCCAGCGCCGTTTCCCATTCCGCACGCGCCGCCAGGCCGGCCCCCTTCGGGTCGCCGGCCTTCAGCGTCTGCACATGGCGTCCGCGCGCACTGCGCACCCGCAGCACCACGTCGGCGCCGATCAGGTCGCGGTCGGCGGTGTCGTAGTAGGTCGACACCAGGCGCCGGCTCGCCGCGCGACCGATGGCGAGGGCCTTGACCAGCGGATGCGAGGCGATGCGGGCCGGATCGACCGCACCGAGGGCGAGGGCGATCTCGCGCTCGGCATTGGCGGTGCCGGCGGTGTCGGCGCCCACTAGACCAGCGCCTTCGGCACGGCGATGTCGGCCAGCGTCAGGGTCGCCGCCGTTACCGCCGCCCATGGCTCTCCGGTGGTGGCGATGGCGATCGCGGCGGTGGGGAATCCCTCGCTGGCGGCCGCACGCAAGGGCGCCGCGGCGCGTTCGGCCAGCATCGCCACCAGGTCCTGCATGCCGGGGTTGTGGCCGACCACCAGCACGGTGCGCGCAGCGCCGTGGCGACCGCGGACCGTTTCCAGGATCGTCTGCGGCGATGCCAGGTAAAGCGCCGGCTCGGCCGCCGCCTCGACCCGCATGCCGCCATGGCGCAGCACATGCTCGCAGGTCTGGCGGGCGCGGGTCGCCGTCGACGTCAGCACGAGATCCGGCACCAGGCCGCGCTGGGCGAGATAGACCCCCATCACCGCTGCCGCCCGCTCGCCGCGCTCGTTCAGCGGGCGGGCGTGGTCGTCGCCGGCGCCGGCGTGCCAGTCGGACTTCGCGTGACGGAGGAGAATCAATGTATTGGTGGGCATGTCCGGACTGGGGCCAGGGACCGGGCGGAGAGGTAGCCTAGACAAATATGCGACTCGTCAGGATTGCGCAACACAGGGGACCGACCGTCCGGAGCGGGATACGGGGTTGGCGTTGAACGCGGCCGGCGAAACGCCCGGCATGCGCCGGGTGATGGCGCTGGCTGCGCCAATCGTCGTTTCCAATGTGACGGTTCCGTTGATCGGCGTCGTCGACACTGCGGTGATGGGCCACATGCCGGACGCCGCCTATATCGGCGCGGTCGCGCTCGGCGCCGTGGTGTTCAGCTTCGTCTATTGGGGCTTCGGCTTCCTGCGCATGGCGACCACCGGGCTGACGGCGCAGGCCTTCGGCCGCTGGCAGGCGGTCGGCGATGCCGAGGCGGCGTTGGCGCTGCGCGCGGCGCTGGCCCGGCCGCTGGCGCTGGCCGCGGCGCTGGGGCTGGCGCTGGTGATCCTGCAGTGGCCGATCGGCGCGGTTGCCTTCGCAGTGCTGAACGGCAGCGAAACGGTGGAGGCACTGGCTTCCATCTACTTCACAATCCGCATCTGGGGCGCGCCGTTCACGCTCGGCGGCTATGCCGTGCTCGGTTGGCTGCTGGGCCAGCAGGCGACCCGCGCCGCGGTCGCGATGCAGATCGCGACCAATCTGTTCAACGTCGGCCTCAGCCTGCTGTTCGTGCTCGGCTTCGGCTGGGGCGTGGCCGGCGTTGCCGCCGGCACGCTGGTCGCCGAGGCCGCCGGCCTGGTCTTCGGCCTTTGGCTGGTCCGCCGCCGGTTGTGGCGGACGACGGGAAATGCCGCGATCGCCGTGCCGCGCCCTGTGCTGTTGGATCGGGCCGCCCTGCGGCAGCTCGCCGGCGTCAACTTCGACATCTTCGTGCGCACGCTGTGCCTGGTGTTCGCCTTCTGCTGGTTCACCGACCGCAGCGCGCAGATGGGCGACCGGCTGCTGGCCGCGAATGCGATCCTGCTGCAGTTCCAGAGCTTCATGGCCTATGCGCTGGACGGCTTCGCCTTCGCGGCCGAGGCGCTGGTCGGGCATGCCATCGGCGCGCGCCGGCCGCAGGCCCTGCGTGCCGGCATCCGGGCTGCGGCCGGGCTCGGCTTTGCCGCGTCGGCGGTTTTCGCGGTAGCCTATGGCCTGTTCGGCGATCTGCTGGTCGCGCTGATGACCGACCTGCCGCAGGTGCGCGCGGCCACCGCCGACTATCGCTGGTGGATGGCCACGCTGCCGCTGGTTTCCGTCGGCAGCTTCCTGCTGGACGGCATCTTCATCGGCGCCACCAAGGCGGCCGAGATGCGCAACGCGATGCTGGTCTCGGTGGCGGCGTTCATTCCGGCCGGCTATCTGCTGTCCGCCCAGTTCGGTAACCAAGGCCTGTGGGCCGCCTTCGCCCTGTTCATGCTGCTGCGCGCGGTGACGCTGGGGCTGTACCTGCCGCGGGTGCTGCGGGCGGCGGATCGGCGGTAAGCGTGGCGGCGGTTTACGCGGCGCGTAACAATTCGGCTAAGATCGTCCGGCAGCAGCGAAGGAACCGCGATGGCGCGCCGGTCTGACCATAGTCTGGAGGAGAAGCGGGCGCTCGCGCTGGCTGCAGTGCGCGAACTGGCCGAGGAGGGCGGGCTGCGCGCCATCACCGCCCGCGCCGTGGCCGACCGCATGGGCTATGCGGTCGGTACCATCTACAACATCTACGGCAATCTCGACGAGCTGGTGGCGCGCGCCAATGCCGAGACGCTGGACGCGCTCTACGACGACCTGAGCGCGGGGTCGCTCGGGCGCGCCGCGCACGACCGGCTGCGCGAGCTGGCCCGCCGTTACGTCGCCTTCATCGCCCGCCATCCCGGACGCTGGAGCGCGGTGATCGAGGCGCCTTCGGTAGCCGAGCTGCCGATCGCCGAATGGTATGGCGAGAAGGTCGAGCGTCTGCTGCGGTTGGCCGAGGATGCCATCGCCAGCTTCTTTCCCGCCGGCGAGGAGGCGGCGCGCGCCGAACATGCCCGCGTGTTGTGGAGCGCCCTGCACGGCATCACCATCATCGCGATGCAGGGCGGCAAGCATCGCAACGACACCATCGAGGCCCAGATCGAGACGCTGATCCGGACCTATCTCGCCGGGCTGGCTGCGCCGCGCCGCGCCTGAGTCCGCCTTTCCCAGTAAGCGGCTTCGTATTGAACATCGTTCATTTGATCCCCATGTTAAAATGAACGACGTTCAGTTTTTCGTTCGGAGTTGGGGATCATGCGCTATGTTCTCGTGCTCGCGGCGCTGGTGCTGGCGCTGGCCGGCATGCAGCTGCTCGGACCGGCGGCGACCGCCGGCTGTGTGGAGCGCACCGGCATGGCGGCGGCCTATGACGTCAGCGGGCTGGCCCGGTCGCGCTGGAGCGCGATGCCGCCGGACGTGCAGGCCGCGATCGACCGCGATATCGGCTCCGGTGCCCTGCGCTGTGCCGCCGTCGCCGCCGGTCGCTAAGCCGGCGGACGCCCCGCAATGCCCTGGCACGAGGGTGGCGGGCCGGTGCATGGTGCGGGCGTGACCGACACGCGGCTCAGGGTGCTGATCATCGGCGGCTATGGCGCCTTCGGCGGTCGGCTCGCCGCGCTGCTGGCCGACCGCGCCGGACTGACCCTGCTGGTCGCCGGCCGCTCGCGCGAGAAGGCCGTGACCTTCTGCGCCGGCCTGGCGGCTGCGGCCAGGCTGGAGCCGTGCGCTTTCGACCGCAACGGAGACGTCGAAGCCCGGATCGCCGCGCTGCGCCCGGACATCGTGGTCGACGCCAGCGGACCCTTCCAGGCCTATGGCGCCGACCCCTACCGGGTGGCGCGTGCGGCGTTGGCGGCCGGCGCGAGCTACATGGACCTCGCCGACGGTTCCGATTTCGTCGCCGGTATCGTTGCGCTCGACGACACGGCGAAGCGGCGCGGGCTGTTCGCGCTGTCGGGCGTCAGCAGCTATCCGGTGCTGAGCTTCGCGGCCGTCCGCCGGCTCAGCGGCGACCTGGCGACGGTGGAGCGTTTCGCGACCGGCATCGCGCCGTCGCCGCGCGCGCGGCTGGGCCTCGGCGTCATCCGCGCGATCGCCAGCTATGCCGGCCGCCCGGTATCGCGGCTTCGCGACGGACGCCCGTCGCGCGGCTTCGGTCTGATCGAGGCGCGGCGATTCACGGTCGCGCCGCCCGGGGTCCGGCCACTGGCCAGCATCCGCTTCACGCTGGTCGACGAGCCGGATCTGCGGCTGCTGCCTGCGCAACGGCCGGCGCTGCGCGACACCTGGGCCGGCGCGGGGCCGACGCCGGAGATCCTGCATCGCGGGCTGAGCGCGCTCGCCTGGCTGGTGCGGCTGCGGCTGCTGCCGTCGCTGCAGCCGCTGGCACCGCTGTTCCACTTCGCGAGCGATGCGCTCGGCTGGGGCCCGCACCGCAGCGGCATGTTCGTCGCCATCGAGGGTCGGACCGTGCAGGGCGAGACGATGCGGCGATCCTGGCACCTGCTGGCCGAGGGCGCCGACGGTCCGATGATCCCGTCGATGGCCGTGGCCGCCCTGGTCCGGCGCATCCTCGACGGCGTCACGCCGGCGCCGGGCGCGCGGCCGGCAACCGACGAACTGGAGCTGGCGGACTACGCGCCGTTGTTCGCCGGCCGCCGGATCTTCGGCGGAGTCCGCGACGACGGGCCGGGAACGCAAGCGTTGCCGCTCTATCCGCGGTTGCTCGGCGATGCCTGGGCGGCGCTGCCGGCGCCGGTCCGCGCCCTGCACGAGGCCGGGCCGCTGATGGCCGCGACGGGCCTTGCCACGGTCGAGCGCGGCCGCAACCCGCTGGCCCGGCTGGTCGCCGCGCTGTTCCGCTTTCCGCGCGCCGGCGTCGATGTACCGGTGCGCGTCGAGATCGCGGCCGCGAACGGCCGGGAGACCTGGCGCCGCGACTTCGCCGGCCGCCGTTTCGCCAGCACCCAGGAAGCCGGCACCGGCCGCTTCGAACGGCTGGTGGTCGAGCGCTTCGGTCCGTTCGCCTTCGGCCTTGCGCCGGTGGTCGAGACCGGCAGGCTGCGCCTGGTCCCGTGCCGCTGGACCCTGTGCGGCCTGCCGATGCCGCGCGCGCTGGTGCCGCGCGGCGACGCCTTCGAGGCGGTCGAGGACGGCCGCTTCGCCTTCGACGTGGAAATCGCGCTGCCGCTGATTGGCCGCGTCGTGCGCTACCGCGGCCGCCTGCAGCAGAGCGCGGCGCGCTGACCGCGCCTCAATCGGTCAGTGGATCTCCGGCTCCGCCACCGCCTCGGCGGTCTCGTGCAGGAAGTCGAAGTCGCAGCCCTTGTCGGCCTGGGTGACGTGAGCGGAGAACATGGCGCCGTAGCCGCGCGGGAAACGGGCCTTCGGGGCCGTCCACGCCGCCCGCCGCGCCGCCAGTTCGTCGTCCGGCACCTCCAGCGTCAGCCGGCGGTTGGGCACGTCGAGCGTGATGCGGTCGCCGGTGCGGACCAGGGCGAGCGGGCCGCCGACATGGCTTTCCGGCGCTACGTGCAGCACGCAGGCGCCGTAGGAGGTGCCGCTCATCCGGGCGTCGGAGATGCGGACCATGTCGCGCACGCCCTGCTTCAGCAGCTTCTGCGGGATCGGCAGCTGGCCCCATTCCGGCATGCCCGGCCCGCCGAGCGGACCGGCACTCTGCAGCACCAGCACCGAGTCAGCGGTCACGTCCAGGGCCGGGTCGTCGATCCGCGCCGCCATGTCGTTGTAGTCGCTGAACACCACCGCCGGGCCGCTGTGGCTCAGCAGGTGCGGCTCGGCCGCGCTCTGCTTGATCACGGCGCCGTCGGGGCAAAGGTTGCCGCGCAGCACGACGGTGCCGCCTTCCGCGGAGATGGCGGTGTCGCGGGTGCGGATGATGTCCTCGTAGCCGGGCCAGACCTGCGCGCCTTCCAGGTTCTCGCCCATGGTGCGGCCGTTGACGGTCAGGCAACTGCGGTCGATGGCGTCGCCGAGGTTCGCAATCAGCGCACGGATGCCGCCGGCATAGAAGAAGTCCTCCATCAGGTACTTGCCCGACGGGCGGATGTTGGCGAGGAACGGGGTCGTGCGCGACAGCGCGTCGAACTCCTCCAGCCTGATCTCGATGCCGGCCCGGCCGGCCATGGCGACCAGATGAATGATCGCGTTGGTCGAGCCGCCGAGCGCCATGTCGACGGTGATCGCGTTGCGGAACGCGGCCGCGGTCAGGATGCGGCGCGGGCGCAGGTCCTCCCAAACCATGTCCACGATGCGCTTGCCGACCTGGCCGGCCATGCGCGCATGGCGGCTGTCGGCGGCCGGGATCGACGAGGCGCCGGGCAGCGTCATGCCCAGCGTGTCGGCCAGCGACATCATCGTTGCCGCGGTGCCCATGGTCATGCAGGTGCCCGGCGCCCGGGCGATGCCCTGCTCGATCTCCGCCCACTCCGCCTCGGTGATGTTGCCGGCCCTGAGTTCGGCCCAGTATTTCCAGACGTCGGAGCCGGAGCCCAGCGTCTGGCCGCGCCAGTTGCCGCGCAGCATCGGCCCGGCCGGGAAGTAGATGGTGGGCAGGTTCATCGTGGTGGCGCCCATCAGCAGCGCCGGCGTGGTCTTGTCGCAGCCGCCCATCAGCACGACGCCGTCGATGGGGTGGCAGCGGATCAGTTCCTCCGTCTCCATCGCCAGCAGGTTGCGGTAGAGCATCGTCGTTGGCTTGACGAACGGCTCGGCCAGCGACAGCGCCGGCAGCACGACCGGGAAGCCGCCGGCCTGCCAGACGCCGCGCTTGATCTCCTCGACCCGCTGCGGGAAGTGCGAGTGGCAGCAGCCGATGTCGGACCAGGTGTTGACGATGCCGATCACCGGCTTGCCGGCGTAGTCGGACTTGTCATAGCCCATCTGCGCGGTGCGCGAGCGATGGCCGAAGGCACGCAATGTCGGCACGCCATACCAGCGGTGCGAACGCAGGTCTTCGGGCGCGACCCGGCCTTCGGTCTTGCGGTCGGTTGTCGGGTCGCTCTCGGCCATGCTGCGTCCTCCGGCGTTTCTGCTGCTGGGTTTGCCGGCACATTGTGCGGGTGGGCGGCGACTGTCAAACGGCTCGCCCGGTCCTGGCGTGCGGTGCTCCGGCGGCGCCTCATTGCGACCATATTCCTGGCTAATCTCGGCCCATTGGCGTATCCGGCGCCCGACAGCTAGAGTTGCGAATGGCCGACCCCCGCTTCATCCGCAAGACCTCGACCAACGACTTCCATGCGCTCAGCGCCTCCGGTGCGCCGGTGGTGCGTGCCCATGGCCGAATCCGCGACTTCCTGACCGCCAAGCTGGGCCCGGAGGCCGGCGCCCTGTTCGCCGAGCCGGTGATGGCGCGCGAAGACGGCGGGATGTCGGACAAGATCTCGTGGTATTCGGGCCAGCGCGGCGACGTGGTCAGCCTGGCCGAGCTGGAAGGGCCGCGCCGCGCGGCGGCGGAGGCCGCGCTCGGCGACCGGCTGACCAAGATCGGCCGTTATTTCCGCGACCCGGAGATGGGGCCGCTGCTGCGCCAGGCCGCGATGCTGCCGGGCGAGAACGACATCTACGTGATCGACGGCGAGCCGGTGCTGACCAACTGGGGCTTCGTGCCGGCCGCGGTCGGCAACGATCCTGAGGCGCAGCAGCGCCATTTCCGCGCCACCCTGGGCCGTTTCTTCGATGCCGACCGGCCGAAACGGCCGGTGTCCACCGGCGGGATCCGCCGCCCGGCCGTGGTGGCGGGCGCCGCCGCGGCGGGAGTCGGCGCCAGCGCCGGCATTGCGGCGGCGGCCACCGGCGGTGGCGTTGGCGGCGCGATGCCGCCGCCTCCGCCGGGCGACGGTCGCCGGCCCTGGTACGGCCAGCCGTGGTTCTGGGCGTTCAGCATTGCCGCGCTGCTGCTGGTCGGCGTGGTCGCCTGGCTGGTGTTCCGCGAGCTCGACAAGGATCCCGTGGCCGTGGCCGATGCGACGCCGCCGACGGCGCCGCAGCCCGCGGCCGACGCCGGGCAGGGCGCGGACGCCGGCGCCGATGCCGACACGCTCGACGCGGAGCAGGTCGACGAGCTGCTGGCCGTGCAGCAGGCGGTCAACGACCAGCTCGAGGACCAGATCGCGCGGCTCCGGACCGCGCTGGAGGACGATGTCTGCACCATTGCGGATCCGCTCGGCCCGCCGGTGACGACGACGCCGGTCGCGCCGGAGCAGGGCGCGGCGGCCCCGAACCACGAGGGCACGCTGGTCGACCTGCTGGAGGCGGCGACCGCGCTGGTGATCACCACGCCGGGCGGCAGCGGGCTGGAAATGGGCACCGCGTTCTTCGTCGCCCCGGGCCTGCTGGCGACCAACAGCCATGTCGTGGCCGCGGCGCGGCCCAACGAGATCTTCGTCACCAGTGCGGCGCTCGGCCGGCTGGTGCAGGCCGAGCTGGTCGCCCGCACCAGCACCAGCGATCCGGGCACGCCCGACTTCGCCCTGCTGCGGGTGCCGGGTGCGGCCGACGTGCCGGTGCTGCGCTTCACCACGGCGGTGCGCAAGCTGGACAGCGTGGTTTCCGCCGGCTTTCCCGCACTGATCGTGCTCAACGACCAGAACATGAACCTGCTGCTGCGCGGCGACCTCAGCGCGATGCCCGACCTGGCCATCACCAGCGGCGAGGTCAGCGTGATCCAGACGCTCAACGGCGGGCTGCCGGTGGTCGCCCACACCGCAGTGATCTCCAGCGGCAACAGCGGCGGGCCGCTGGTCGACCGCTGCGGACGCGTGGTTGGCATCAACACCTTCATCAACGTCGATGCGCAGGAGGTCGGCCACGTTTCCTATGCCATCGCGACCGATTCCCTGCTCGCGTTCCTGGCCGACAACGGGGTGAGCGCATCCCCGTCCGCCGAGCGATGCGACGCCGACGCGGTCGCCCAGGCCGAGCGGCTGCCGGTCCAGCCGGCCGCAGAGGAACCCGATGCGCCGGACCCGGCGCCGGACGAGCCTGTCGACGAGGCGGGTGGCGAGGTTGCGGAGGAGCCGGATGGCAGCGCCGCATCCGCTGACGGCAGCGAACCCGCCACCGAGTAGAACCGGCCAGTCAACCATCCGCCGTTCGGCGCGCGCCAAGTCGACTGCCGGCCGGCCTGGCCGGGCCGGCGTGTCGGCCCGGGCGATGCACCCATTACTTCGCGGTAACGTGATGCGGCCGACTTGCCGATTACTGCGCAGCGACCGGCGAATTGTTCGAATTACCGTGACGTTAAGATCGTGTTAACCAAACGGGCCGTCTGATGGTCCGAGCGGCGCCGCCTGGCGCCGCGGCCAATGCCTTGGAGCCGGCAGGCTGGAGCAACGGGCCATGACGCGCTTACCGCACAGCTACCTCAGCGTTCGACGGCTCATATTCGGCGCGCTGACCCTGGTGACGGTCATCCCGCTGCTGATCTTCTGGTTCTGGCCGTTCTCCCGCGCGATCGACGAAGACCTGAACTACGTGGCCCGGGCGCACTTGCTGATCGCCCGCAATCTCGGCGTCGCGCTGGACCGCTACTACACGGACGTCAACACCGTCTTCAACCTGCTGAGTGCCAACATCGCCGCGGGCGACGCGATCCTCGACGTCGAGCCGCTGCTGGTGGAGATGCATTTTCGGCACGTCTGCCTGGTCGAGCCGGACAGCGGCCGCGTCGTCGCCAGCTTCATCCACGACATGCTGACCTGCCCCGACGTGGTGCCGGTCGAGCGCCTGTCGATGTTCCGCACCATGGCGGAAGGCGGCGAGACCGCGCTGAGCGGCGTGATGGCAGGCCCCGACGGGTCGCCCCTGATCTACATCGTCCGGCAGACCGGCGACCTGCTCGCCGTCGGCGCGCTGCAGACCACCTACTTCACCGAGCTGGCGGCGCAGATCAGCTTCGGCGAGCGCGGCCATGCCGCCATCGTCGACCAGTTCGGCCATGTGCTGGCGCACCCGAACGCCGCCTGGGTCCGCGAGACGCGCGATTTGTCCGGCCTGAACGTGGTGCAGCACATGCTGGCCGGCGAGTCCGGCGCCACGACCTTCTATTCCCCGGCCATGCAGGCGGACATGATTGCCGGCTATACCGCCGGCGCGGTCAGCGGCTGGGGCGTGATGGTGCCGCAGCCGATCGCCGAGCTGGAGAGCGAGGTCGGTGCGCTGCGCAGCACCGGGCTCAGCGTGCTCGCGCTCGGCATGGTGGTCGCGCTGCTGGTCAGCTGGGTGCTGTCCGGCCTGCTGGCCAAGCCGATCCGCCAGCTGCTGGCGATCACGCGCTCGATCGACACCGCGCAACCGTCGGCGCGCCTGGCGCCGCTGGCGTGGTACGCGCCGTCGGAGATGCGGGCGCTGGCGACGTCGTTCAACAGCATGCTGGCGCGGATCGGCGACGCCGCCGAGAAGGTGATCCAGGCACAGCAGCGGGCGGAACATGCCAATCGCGCCAAGACCGAGTTCCTGGCCAATATGAGCCACGAGCTGCGCACGCCGTTGAATGCCATCGTCGGCTTTTCGGACGCGCTCGGGCACGGCGTGTTCGGGCAGATCTCGGCGGAGCGCCAGCAGGAGTATATCGGCCACATCCACGCCAGCGCGCTGCACCTGCGCGACCTGATTGCCGACGTGATGGACGTCTCCAGCATCGAGAACGGCGCGATCGAGGCGCACGAGGGCCAGTTCGCGCTGGACCGCGCCATCGACGACGCGATCAACCTGGTCCGCACCGACGCGCTGGCCAAGGGCATCAGGGTCATGGCCGAGCATCCGGACTGCCGGGTGACGCTGTACGGCGACCAGCGGCAGTTCGCCCAGGTGCTGATCAACCTGCTGAACAACGCCGTCAAGTTCACCCGCGGCCCGGCCGGCCGGATCACGGTGACCACCGCGCTCGACCCGGCGGCGGGGCTCAGCATCGCCATCGCCGACAACGGCATCGGCATTCCGTCCGGCCAGGTCGGCGCGATGCTGCAGCCGTTCAAGCGCGGCGAGAGCTCCTATGTGCGCAGCCAGCCCGGTTCGGGGCTGGGTCTGTCGATCGTCTCCAAGATCCTCGACCTGCATGGCGCCAGCCTGAAGATCGACAGCGCCGAGGGCGTCGGCACGACGGTGACCATCCGCTGGCCGCTCGACCGGGTGCTGACATTGCCCGCCGCCACGCCGGCCCGCCCGTCGGAAGCCGACCGTGCCGTCGCAGCGGGCGACGAGCCGCGCCAGCCGGCCGCGGCGGCCGCCGGCAATCTGCGGCTGGTCCACGCCCAGCGCGGCTGAGCGGAGCGGCTCTCAAAAAGCCGATCGGCACTCGATCTAGAAGCCGCGCAACGGCAGCGTAACCGGCCGTTGCAGCCAGTTGTCGGTCGGATAGTCTGCGGCAGGGTCGATCACGTGCAGGGTATAGGCATGACGCGAGCGGCCCGAGCGGTTGGGCGCGCTCCAGTGCGGCAGCAGGCCGTGCAGCACCACCATGCTGCCCTTCGGCACTTCCAGCGGCACGCCATGCCGGAGGTCGAACGGCGCGTCGTCGAAGACATCGGTGGTGGTCCCGCCTTTTCCGTCGCGGCGGAACCGTCGCCGCAGGCCGTCGCGATGGCCGCCGGGCAACGCCCACAGGCAACCGTTGTCGCGATCCGCATCCTCCAGCGCGAACCAGAAGCCGAGGCATCGCGGCGGCTCGGTGACCAGGAAGGTGCCGTCCTGGTGCGGAATGACCTCGCCGCCGATCCGCGGCTGCTTGAAGATGTACATGGATTGCAGCAGCAGTGCCGCCTCGAAGCCCAGGTCGGCCGCGACCTCCGCGATCCGCGGGTCGCGCGAGAAGCGGTCGAAAGCCGGGTCGAGGTCGTGCATGGCATGGCCGAACTTGTTCAGCGACAGCGCCTTGGGCTGGCGCAGCGTGCCGTCCTCGGCAAAGGCCTCTTCCTCGAAGAAGAACGAGATGTTGCTGCCCGACGCCAGGAAGTAGGCGTCCTGGGCGTGGGTCTGGCTGGTGGTCGAGAAGACGGTACGCACGCTGTCGGGGTCGAACGCATCGACCATCGCATCCGCCCTTGCGCGCAGGGCATCGCACTCGGCCGCGGGCTTGAAGCGCTCAAGCACCAGATAGCCGTTGGCTTCGAAGAATGCGCGCTGCTCCGGGGTTAGCATGCCAGTCCGCCCGCCGATCGTCCGTTCGCGACGAATATGGCATTGCGCGACGTTCCCGGCCAGCCGGCCGCGGCTCGGGCCGAACGAGCCCAGTTGGGTGCGTGTCTACGCCTGCGGTCGTTTCGGCGGGCGCCGGCCGTACTTGCCGCTGAGGAAGAAGTCATATCCTGCCCACAACGCCAGACCGCCGAACAGGAACATCCACAGCTCCTCGCCGAGGAACAGCGCTTCGAAAACGACCGCGCCGACGGCGATCAGGAATACGATGATCCGTCGGTAGAAGCGGCTCGAACCACTCGTCGTTCTTGGCCATTGCGCTGCAGGCACCCCGTCGTTTGGTCACGCCCGCCTTGCATAGCCGCGATCGCGCTCTCAGCCAAGCGGCCCGGCTTGACAGCCGACGGCCGCTTCGCGGATGACCGGCTTCATGGTGCGAAATCCCGCGCAGACATCCACCCCGCCGGTCGCCGGCGTGATCCTCGCCGGCGGCCTGTCGCGGCGCATGGGCGGCGGCGACAAGGGCCTGCGCCTGCTGGGCGGTCGCCCGTTGCTGGGTCACGTGATCGCCCGCGCGCAGCCGCAGGTCCGCGCGCTGGCGCTCAATGCCAACGGGGATCCCGCGCGCTTGGCGGGTTTCGGTCTGCCGGTGGTCGCAGACAGCATCGCGGGATTCGCCGGCCCGCTGGCCGGCATCCTCGCCGGCATGGACTGGGCCGCCGCGCACGCGCCGGACTGCCCCTGGCTGGCGAGCTTCGCCGGCGACGCGCCGTTCCTGCCGACCGACCTGGTGGCGCGGCTGCTGGATGCGGTGGCGGGTGGCGACGCCGCGATCGCAACGGTCGCCTCCGGCGGGCAGGCCCATCCGGTGTTCGGGCTCTGGCCGGTCGGTCTGCGCGCGGCGCTGCGTAAGGCGATCGTTGACGAAGATGTGCGCAAGGTCGATGTTTGGACCGCCCGCTTCCCCCTGGCGACAATCGACTATGCAATCGAGCCCTATGATCCCTTCTTCAACGCCAACCGGCCCGACGACCTGTCGGCGGCTGAACGCATCCTGGCGCACCTGAGCCGATGAATCGCACCGTCCGAAGCCGGCTCGCCAGCGGCGCGCTTGGGCTGGCGCTCGCCGTCCTGCCGACGGCCGCAGGCGCCCAGCACCCCGACCCGGATCGCATTGCACAGCTGACCGCGCTGGCCGAGCGCGGGCTCGCCGACGCGCAGACCGCGCTGGGCTATGCACTTGCCACCGGCGACGGCGTCGGCCGCGACATCGCGGCGGCGGAGCGTTGGTACCGGGCCGCGGCCGCCCAGGGCGACGCGACTGCGGCGTTCAACCTGGCCGCGCTGATCGAGGCCGAGGGCGGCGACGCGGCGGAGGCGGCCGGCTTCTATCGCATGGCGGCCGACGCGGGCCTGCCCGACGCGGCGGCGGCGCTGGCGCTGATGTATGAGCAGGGCCGCGGCGTTGCCCAGGATTTCGCCGAGGCGGTGCGCTGGTACCGCATTGCGGCCGATGCCGGAAACCCGGCCGCCCAGGTCAACCTCGCCCGCTACTATCTGCGCGGCGTGGCGGTGGAGCCGGACACCGCGGAAGCCCTGCGGCTGCTGGAAGCTGCGGCCGGGCAGGGCCTGGTCGATGCGCAGCTGGCGCTCGGCCGTCTTTACGATCGCGGAGAAGGGGTGCCGCGCGATGCCGCGCGCGCACGGCGCTGGCTGGATGCCGCAGCGGCGCAAGGCGACATGGCGGCCGCGGCAGAGCTGGGGGCGCTGATCCTGAAGAGCGACGGCGATCCGGCCGAGGCGCATCGCTGGCTGACCGCTGCGGCCGAAGCCGGCGACCTCGGCGCCCAGCTCGACCTCGCCGCGCTGGCCGAGGCCGACGGCGCAATGGAGGAGGCGGCGAACTGGTGGCGCGCGGCCGCCGAGCAGGGCGACATCGCCGCCCAGAACAACCTCGGCCGGGCCTACGACCTCGGTCGCGGCGTCGAGCGCGACGTCGCGCAGGCGCTATCCTGGTACCGGATGGCGGCGGAACAGGGCTATGCACCCGCCCAGTTCAACCTCGGCCTGAAGCTGCTGGAGGGCGACGGGCTGCCGGCCGACCCGGTGGCGGCGCAAGCCCTGTTCGCCAGCGCGGCCGAGCAGGGGCACCCGCCGGCCATGCTGAATCTCGGCATCATGCTGGCCAATGCGGCGACCGAGCCGGACGATCTGGTCGAGGCCTATTCCTGGATCCGGATTGCCGTGGATGCGGGCGTGCCGCATGCGTTCGACGCCTTGCGCACGCTGTCGGAATCGCTGACCGACGAACAGATTGCGGCCGGCCAGGCCCGCGCGGCGGAGCGGCCTCCGGTCCGGTTCTGACCGCCCGCCGTTGCGTTCCGTTCCGAAATTGTGATGCCCGTCACTTGGCGTCCCGTCGCGGACGATGTATGTAAGAAACGTCTTACATTCATGCGACACCAAGCAGGAGGGCGACATGCAGGCACATTCGGTGGTCGGGCGGGACCAGTGGCTGGAGGCGCGCAAGGCGCTGCTGGCAGAAGAGAAGGCGTTCATCCGCGAACGCGACAGGCTGGCGGCTGCACGGCGGGCGCTGCCGTGGGAACGCGTGGAGAAGGCCTATGCCTTCGAAACCGAGACCGGACGCAAGACGCTGGCCGACCTGTTCGAAGGTCGCAGCCAGTTGATCGTCTATCACTTCATGTTCGGTGCCGACTGGGAACAGGGCTGTCCCAGCTGTTCGTTCCTGGCAGAGAATTTCGATGGCTCCGCCGTCCACCTGTCGCATCGCGACGTCGCCTTCGTCGCCGCGTCGCGTGCGCCGCTGGATCGGCTACTCGCCTACCGCAAGCGGCTCGGCTGGCGCTTTCCGTGGGTCTCGTCGCTGGGCAGCGACTTCAACTACGATTTCCATGTCTCGTTCACGCCGGAGCAGATGGCTGCCGGCACGGTGGACTACAACTATCGCGAGGGCCAGTTTCCCAGCGAGGAAGCGCCCGGCCTCAGCGTGTTCGCGCGCGGCGACGACGGCGCGATCTTCCACACTTACTCGACCTTCGCCCGCGGGCTCGATCCGCTGATCAGCACCTATCAGTATCTCGACCTGGTGCCGAAGGGCCGCGACGAGGCGACACTGCCCTGGCCGATGGCCTGGGTACGGCGGAACGACCAGTATGACGACTGACGGCGGATGCTGCGGCGCGGCCGGCCTGTCGCAGGCCGTCGCCGCACTGCCGCCGGGCTGGTGGCGGCGGCCGGTCTATCGGCTGAGGTCGGCCACCGCCCGCCTCAGTGCGGGCAGCGTCTCCGCGGCGAACCACGGGTTGCGCTTCAGCCAGGCGGTGTTGCGCCAGCTCGGGTGCGGCAGCGGCAACATGCGGTCGGGCAGGTAGTCGGCGAAGGCGCGAACCGTGTCGGTCATCGAGGCCTTGCGCCGGGCGTCGAGATAGCGCGCCTGGGCATAGCTGCCGACCAGCAGGGTCAGCCGGATATCCGGCATCAAGGCGCGCAGCGGCGCATGCCAGGCCGGCGCGCATTCGCGCCGCGGCGGCAGGTCGCCGCCCTTGGCGTCCTGCCCGGGAAAGCAGAAGCCCATCGGCATGATCGCGATCCGCGCCTGGTCGTAGAAGGCGTCGCGGTCCATCTCCAGCCACTCGCGCAAGCGGTCGCCGCTGGGGTCGTTCCAGGGAATGCCGGTCTCATGCACGCGGGTGCCGGGCGCCTGGCCGACGATCAGCAGGCGGGCCGTCGCCGAAACGCGCAGCACCGGCCGCGGTTCGTGCGGCAGCGGGCACAGGCGGCAGGCCCGCGCCCGTCGTGCGACATCGTCCAGCGTCTCGACGTCAGCCATCGCCGCCGCACAGGGCATCGACGAATGCGGGCACCGCAGTGCCGGCGGGGCCATGGATGCGGTGGACGAAACGGCTGGCGCCCTCCGACGGTTCCAGGTTGATCTCGACGGTGACGCAGCCGCGCGGGACCGCGTCGACGAAGCCGGCCGCCGGATAGACCGTGCCGGACGTGCCGATCGCGGCAAACAGGCTGGCCTGGCCGAGCGCGTGATAGATCCGGTCGAGCTCCAGCGGCATCTCGCCGAACCAGACCACATGCGGGCGTACCCCGCCGGCATTGCCGCAGGCGACGCAGGGGTGGGCGGGCGCCAGGTCCTCGCGACATCGGATCACCGTGCCGCAGCCGCCGCAGCGCGCCTTCAGGAGCTCGCCGTGCATATGCACCAGCGTGCGGCTGCCGGCCCGCTCGTGCAGGTCGTCGATGTTCTGCGTCACCACCAGCACCGCGCCGGGCCAGTCGCGCTCCAGCCGCGCCAAGGCGGCGTGGGCCGGGTTGGGCAGGACGACCGGGTCGAGCAGGCCGCGGCGGCGCTGGTTGTAGAAGGCGTGGACGCGGGCGGGATCGCGGGCGAAGGCCTGCGGCGTCGCCACCTCATCGATGCTGACGCTGGCCCAGATGCCGTCGGCGTCGCGGAAGGTGTGCAGGCCGGACTCACGGCTGATCCCCGCGCCGGTCAACACCACGACCGCACCATGCGCCGCGCGCAGGGCGGCCATTCGCTCGCGGAAATCGGACGCTTCCCATGCCATGATCGGGCATGATGGGGCGCCCGGGCGCGGGGTCAAGGCCGGACACGGCCGCCTCCCGAAGCCGTCATTGCGCGTGAAAGGCCGTGCCGCATCCATGCGTGTGCTGTTCGTCTGCACCGGCAACATCTGCCGCTCGCCCAGCGCGGAGGGCGTCCTGCGCAGCCGCCTGCGGCACGCCGGGCTCGAGGCGGCCGTCGCGGTCGATTCCTGCGGCACCCACGGCTACCACACCGGCGACCCGCCGGACCCGCGCGCGATCCAGATCGGCGCGCGCCGCGGCCACGACATCGCCGGCCTGCGGGCGCGGGCCTGGCGGCGCGGCGACGCGGACGCTTTCGACCTGATCCTGGCGATGGAGCAGCACCACGCCCGCTGGCTGCGCGACCGCATGCCGGCGGCTGCGCGCGCGACTGTCGCGCGCCTGCTCGACCGCGCCGAAGGCCAGCCGCTGCGCGATGTGCCCGACCCCTACTATGGCGGCCTCGCCGATTTCGAGCGGATGTACGACCTGATCGAAGCCGGCGTCGACGGCTGGCTGCCGGTCCTGGCGGCGGCGCGGTGACCGCCGGCACCGCAAGCCTCGACGCGGCCGACGCGCCGGACAACGTGCCGGTCGGGATCGGCCTGATCCTGGTCGCGGTCCTGCTGCTGTCGAGCATGGACGCGGCGATCAAGCTGCTGGGCGAGCGCTATCCGCTGATGCAGCTGGTGTTCCTGCGCTCGCTGATCGGGGTGGTGCCGGTGCTGGCCCATGTCGCCGTGACCCGCCAGTGGCATGCGCTGCGCACGCGCAACATGCCGGGGCACCTGCTGCGCGGGGTGTTCTCGCTGTGCGCGATGGGCCTGTTCTTCGCCAGCCTGCAAGCGCTGTCGCTGCCGGATGCGACTGCGCTGTTCTTCGTGGCGCCGTTGATCATGACCGCACTTTCGGTGCCGCTGCTGAAGGAGCATGTCGGGCCGCGTCGCTGGGCCGCGGTCGTCGTCGGCCTGTGCGGTGTGCTGATCATCGTGCGGCCGGGCAACGGCGTCTTCGGCTGGGCGGCCCTGCTGCCGATGGGGGCGGCGCTCAGCTACTCGCTGATCATCGTCGCCACCCGCTTCGTCGGCCGCAGCGAGACGGCGCCGGCGATGGCGCTATGGTACACGGCGGTGCCGATCACGGTCGGCGCGGCGGCGATGCCCTTCGTCTGGGTGGCGCCGACGCCGGTCGACTGGCTGATCTTCGCCGCCGCCGGCTGCTGCGGCGGCTTCGGCATCCTGCTGCTGTCGGCCGCGTTCCGGCTCGCACCCGTCGGGGCGCTGGCGCCGTTCGACTACACCGCACTGCTGTGGGCGGCGGCATGGGGCTGGCTGATCTGGTCGGACCTGCCCGACCTGTGGACCCTGGTCGGCGTCGCGGTGATCGCCGCCAGCGGACTCTACATCATCCGGCGCGAGGCGGTGGCGCGGCGCGCGGCCAAGAAAAATCCCCGCCCGGGCGGCCCGGGCGGGGACGGCTAGGCACGACGCTATCGCCGGCTATTCGGCCAGGTCGACGCCGTAGAAGATGTGGCCGCCGAGCGGATCGATGCGGTAGTCGATCACCTCGTTGCGCACCGGCATGAACACCACCGAGTGGGCGATGGTCACCCACGGCGCCTCCTGCTTGAAGATCACCTGTGACTGCTCGTACAGCGCCGTGCGCTCGGCGATGTCGGTGGTGCGCTTGGCCTGCACCAGCAGGTCGTTGAACTCCTGGTTGCACCAGCGGCTGCGGTTGGCAGAGCCGACCGCGTCGCAGCCGAGCAGGACGTAGAGGAAGTTGTCCGGATCGCCGTTGTCGCCGGTCCAGCCGAGCATGAAGGTCTGTTGCTCGCCGTTCTTGGTCCGCTCCAGATACTCGGCCCATTCGTAGGTGACGATCTCCGACTGCACCCCGATCTCGGCCCAGTCGGCCTGGATCAGTTCGGCCATGCGGCCGGCATTGGGGTTGTAGGGCCGCTGCACCGGCATCGCCCAGATGTCGGTGGTGAAGCCGTCGGGGAAGCCGGCCTCGGCGAGCAGCGCCTTGGCGGCATCCGGGTCATAGGGATAATCGACGACATCGTCGTTGTAGGACCAGATGGTCGGCGGGATCGGGTTCTTCGCGACCGTGCCGGCGCCCTGGTAGATGATGTCGATGATCGCCTGCTTGTCGATCGCCATGTTCAGGGCCTGGCGGACGCGCACGTCGTCGAAAGGCTCCTTCTCGACGTTGAAGCCGAGATAGCCGACGTTCAGGCCTTCCTGCTCAAGCAGGGTGATGTCGGCGTTGCTGCGCATGTCCTCGATGTCGGCCGGGTTCGGATACGGCATCACATGGCATTCGCCGGCCTGCAGCTTGGCATAGCGCACGCTGGCGTCGGGGGTGATCGAAAACACCAGCGTGTCGATCGCCGCCGGCCCTGCCCAGTAGTCCTGGAACGCCGCATAGCGGATCACGGCGTCCTGCTGGTAGTTGACCAACTGGAACGGCCCGGTGCCGATCGGCTCCAGGTCGATCTTCTCCGGCGTGCCGGCCGCGGTCATCGCCTCGGCGTGCTCCAGCGACATGATCGAGGCGAAGTCCATCGCCAGGTTGGCCAGGAACGGCGCCTCGGGCGCATTCAGCCGGAAGCGCACGGTGTAGTCGTCGACCCGGTCGATGCCGGCCAGCAGGTCGGGCATGCTCATCGACACGAAGTACTCGTAGCTGCCGCCGGACAGGTCGTGATAGGGGTTCGCCGTGTCCAGTTGACGCATGAAGCTGTGGATGACGTCGTCGGCGTTGAAATCGCGCGTCGGCGTGAAGTCCGCGTTGCTCTGGAACTTGACGCCCTGGCGCAGGTGGAAGGTGTATTCTAGGCCGTCGTCGGACACGTCCCACGACTCCGCCAGGCCGGGCACGACATTAGTGGTGCCGCGGTCGAATTCGACCAGCCGGTTGAAGATCGTCTTCGAAGATGCATCGAACGTGGTGCCGGCGGTGAAGAGTGCGGGGTTGAACCCTTCCGGGCTGCCTTCCGAGCAGTAGACCAGCGTCTTTGCCTGCGCCGCGGCGCCGGCGCAGACCGCGATGGCGGCGCCTGCCAGCAGGCGTTTCATCAGATTGCTCATGACGTCTCCCAAAGCCTGTTCTTCGGTTGCAAAGGTCGATCGGCCGGTATGCCGGCCTGGACGGGCGAAACCGTGCCTTGGCGGGAGACTGTAGCGGCGTGCCCAGCCGGGCGCAAACGGATCGCACTTGGCTGTGCACACCGCCACAAAGCGGAACGGCGGCCCGCAGGCCGCCGTTCGTTGCCGATCCATGTGCCGCTTCGTGCGGCCGGGCGGTCAGTAGCCGATCACCAGCCCCAGCATCGCCGGCAGCTGGCTCGGATCCTGCACGGCGTTGATCTCGCCGATCGAGACCGGGGCCGGCGGGTTGAGCACGATGCCGAGCGAGCCCGATGGGTTCTGGTAGTCCTCCAGGAACTCGCCGAAGGCGTCCAGCGCCGACGAGGCCAGCGGGTCGCTCGCGAACATCGGCTGCACCTGCTCGAGCTGGGCGAAGATGCCCTGCATCATCTGGTCCTCGCTCATGCCTTCCTCGGCCGCCGCGAAGGCGATCACCCGGCGCAGGAAGCCCTGGTCGGTATAGCTGAGGGCCGCATTCTCCAGCAGCGCCGAGGCCATCGCCTCCGGACCCATCATCGCCATGCCCATCAGCGCGGCTGGGTCGACCTGCGACATCTGCAGGGTGAAGGTGAAGGTGCCGAGATCGACCATCTCCACCGTGATGCCGTTGACCGCGAAATCGCCGGTCGCCGCGTCGAGCGCGTAGTCGATGTAGAAGTTCGCGTTGACCGGCTGGTCGCCGAGGATCTGCTGCAGGTCGTTGTCCATCTCCTCGGTCGGCAGCGAGACGCCCTGGGCCGCCAGCTGCAGGAACATCGGCGGGCTGCCGGCACCGATCGAGGCCATGTCGATCCGCGCCACCGACAGCATCTCCATGTCGATGTAGTCGCCCGGCTCCGGCTCGAAATGGACGCCCGACAGGATGAAACCCTCGGGGCTGTCGCTCAGCACCTGGTCGTAGGTCAGCGCGCCGTCGGGCATGCCCGAGGCCGCGGCCATCGCCATCAGCGTCGCGAAGGCACCGTCGCCGGTGGGCGCCGCCGGCGCCACCTCTTCCGTCGCCGGTTCCTCGGTCACCGCCTGGTCGGTGCGCGTCCCCTGGCCGAACAGGCCGCCGCCCTCGGACGGCGCCTCGCCGGTGGTCTCGCCGGACGGAGCGGCCGGCGCGGAACTGCCGCTGCCGTCATAGCTGGCATTGAGGCCTAGCATCGAGACGATGCCGGTCGGGTCCTGCAGCCCGGCCAGCTCGGCCAGGCTGACGGGTGAAGGCGGATTGGCCGTGATGACAAGCGGACCGCCCGGCGCGGCGTAGTCGCCGATGAAGCCGCTGATCGAATCGAGCACGCCGGCCGCGATCGGGTCGGCGGCGAACATGGCGCCCATCGCCTGCATCTGCGGCAGCATCGCCTGGTTGACGAAGCTGTCGACGTCCATGCCTTCGTCGGCGGCAATCATCTCGAACAGCGCGGCCAGGCCGCCGTCGTCGTCCAGCGTGATCGAGACGCCGTTGATCATCACGCCGGTCAGCGCCTCCGGGCCCGCGAACATCGCGCCCATGATCGATTCCATCGACATGCCGGCGACGTCGGCGCTGACCTCGATCCGGCCATAGTCCGGCATCGCGAACATGAACTCGTTCAGGTCGAGTGCCTGCGTGGTCGGGTCGAGCGTGTAGTCGAGCCCGATGTCGAACGTCATGCCGTCCGGGAACATCTCGCGCGCGTCCGCATCCATCGCGTCGGCAGGCACGTGGATGCCCTCGGCCGTGATGTCCATGAAGGCGGGTGGCGCCTGCGTCTGCATCCCCGACATGTCCATGGCGTCGATGCGCAGCCGGTCGATGGTGACCACGCCTTCGCCGGGCTCCGGCTCCATCCGGACACCGGTGATCTCGAAGCTGGTGTCGGTGTCGGAAACGACCTGGTCGTAGGTGAACGCGCCACTCGGCGCGCCCGAGGCCACCATCATCTGCTCCATGGTCTCCAACAGCGTCGCGGCGTGCGACAGCGAGGAGAACCCGGCGACGGCGACAATGGTCAGTGCCGAGGTGCGAAGTAAGCCCTTCTTCATGCCATCCTCATTTGTGCATTACGAATGTATGTTCGCGCGACATGCGGCCGGGCGCGGGGTGCTGGGTGGACGGGACGTTCGCTCGGCTCGTCGGGGTCGGCGGTGGCGCCGCCCATGTTCATGTCGCAGTGTTAATAGGCTATCGCCAAATTGTGGCAGCCGCTAGACCGAACTGCGGCGGATTTTGTCAGAAGGGGAAGGCGGATGGGCGGCGACGCCTCAGCGGGGGCCGGTGCGGCGGCACTGGAATGTCTGGCGGCGCCGGTGATCGGCCTGGTCGAGCAGGCCGGCCGCGCGATCCTGGCGGTCTACGGCCGGTTCAGCGGCCGCGCGGCGTCCAAGGACGACGGCTCGCCGGTGACGGCGGCCGACCATGCCGCAGACGCCGTGCTGTACGACGGTCTGCGCGCGCTGACGCCGGACTGGCCGGTGGTGACCGAGGAGCGCGCCGCGACCCATGGCCTGCCGTCGTTCGCCGGCCCGGTGTGGCTGGTCGACCCGCTGGACGGAACCCGCGAGTTCCTGGCGCGCAACGGCGAGTTCGCGGTCAGCGTCGGCCTGCTGGTCGACGGCCGGCCGCGGTTCGGCGTGGTGCACGGGCCGGTCGCCGCGCTGACCTGCTGGGGCGTGGTCGGCGCCGGTGCCTGGCGGCGGCGCGGCTGCGGGCGGGCGGAGCCGTTGCACTGCCGCAGCGTGCCGACGGCGGGTCCGGTGGCTGCGGTCAGCCGCCGCCACGGCCTGAACGACCGGCTCGACGCCTTCCTGGCCGCCGCGGGAGTCGCCGAGCAGCGCGCCTGCGGCAGCGCGCTGAAGTTCTGCATGATCGCGGCGGGCGAGGCCGATATCTATCCGCGCTTCGGCCCGACCATGGAATGGGACACCGCCGCCGGCCAGGCGCTGGTCGAGGCGGCCGGCGGCAGCGTGACCCTGCCCGACGGCGCGCCGCTGGCCTATGGCAAGGCCGACCTGCGCAACCCGGGCTTCGTCGCCCGCGGGCTGACGCGGTGAATGGCGGGCGCGAACGGCAACGAGGCACGCGTTGCGGCCGGGTGAACACGGCAAGCCGAAATCGGCAGGAGGCATTCCGATTCCGCTTGAAAGCCTTCTGGAATGTGACCAGCTAGAAATGTGAAGTACGCAAAATCTTATTAGAAGAGATGGCGATGACGCTTTGGGAGTTTCTGCTGTCTTCGGAGATGGTGCCGTTCACCGCCGGGTTTGCGCTGATTCTCCTGGTTCTATTCTTGGAAATCGTCGCACTGATCTTGGGCGGCTCGCTGCTTGGCGCGCACGGCGGAGCCGAAGTTCATGCACCCGACATCGACGGCCCGGCCGTCGACGCTCCGCACATCGACATGCCCGATGCGGATCTGCCAGACGTGCATGCGCCAGACGTGCATGCGCCAGACGTGCATGCGGAGGTCGGCGGTGCCGCCGGCATTCTCGGTGCGCTCGGCCTGGGCGATGCGCCGTTCATGGTCTGGCTGATTGCTGCCATCGGTGGCTTCAGCGTCAGCGGCTATGTTGCCCAGTTGCTCGCCCGTGAGGCTCTCGGCGCGCCGCTATCGGCATGGCTGGTCGGGACGGGTGCGCTGGTGTTCGGCCTTGCTTTGGCCAAGAGGGCGTCACGATTCATCGCTAGGATTCTGCCGAAAGTGCAGACCGAGGCGGTGTCCGAGGCGCGGCTGGGTAGCCGGGTCGGCGTGATCACGGTCGGTACCGCCCGCGCCGGGCGGCCGGCGGAGGCGAAAATCACAGACCACTTCGGCAACACCCACTACATCCGGGTCGAGCCGATGCGCGACGGCGAAGAACTGACCGCGGGCACGCAGATTGCTGTGATGCGCCGCAAGGGCCGCGTCTACAGCGCGGTGAAGCTTGAAGACTAGTCCTGTCAAAGGAGGGGTCCATGTGGGAGTTTCTGTTGCCGGTGATCGCCGTCGTCGCGATCATACTCGTGATCGTCCTGATTCTGATGCGGATGTGGCGGCGCGCCACCCGCGAGGTCAGCCTGGTGCGCACGGGCAGCGGCGGCCGCAAGGTGATCATGGACGGCGGCTGCGTATCGCTGCCGGTTTTCCATGAAATCACCCGCGTCAACATGAAGACGCTGCGGCTGGAGATTCGGCGCTCGGCCGAGGCGGCGCTGATCACCAAGGACCGCATGCGCGTCGACGTCGGCGTCGAGTTCTACGTCCGCGTCAATGCGACCGAGGAGGGCGTGTCGCGCGCGGCGCAGACCCTCGGCGACAAGACCTTCAACGTCGATGCGCTGCGCGACATGATCGAGGGCAAGCTGGTCGACGGCCTGCGCTCGGTGGCGGCGCGGATGACCATGGATGAGCTGCACGAGAGCCGGTCGGACTTCGTGCAGGAGGTGCAGAACGGCGTCAACGAGGACCTGGCCAAGAACGGCCTGGAGCTGGAATCGGTGTCGCTGACCGCGCTGGACCAGACCCCGTTCGAGGCGCTGGACGAGAACAACGCCTTCAACGCGGTCGGCATGCGCAAGCTGGCCGAGGTGATCGCCAAGTCAAAGAAGGAGCGCGCGCAGATCGACGCCGAGGCCGACGTGGCGGTGCGGCTGGCCGCGCTGGAGGCCGAGCGGCGCAAGATCGAGATCGCGCGCGACGAGGAGCAGGCCCGCATCGAGCAGGTGCAGCAGCTGGAGACCCTGCGTGCCGCGCAGGAGGCCGAGATCGCCAAGCGCCAGGAGGACAGTGCCCGCCAGTCTGAAGAGGCCCGCATCCAGAAGGAGCGTGAGGTGCGCGCCGCCGAGATCGCCCGCGAGCGTGCGATCCGCGAGGCCGAGATCCAGAAGGACCGCGAGCTCGAAGTCGCCGAGCAGGAGCGGCAGATCATCGTCGCCCAGAAGTCGGAGGAGGAGAGCCGGGCGCGGGCCAGCGCCGACGCCGCGCGGGCCGAGGCGGTGCGGGCCACCGAGGCGGTGACCACGGCGCGCACCGTCGCCGAGGCCGAGCGGTCGAAGCAGGTCGCGCTGATCGAGGCGACCCGCGAGGCCGAGCGCGAGGCGACCCGCATCCGCGTGTCGGCCCAGGCCGAGAAGGAGGCCGCCGCCGACCGCGCCGCCGCGGTGCGCGAGGAGGCGCAGGCCGAGGCCGACAGCATCGCCATCCGCGCCGAGGCGAAGAAGGCCGACCTGCTGGCGCAGGCCGAGGGCCAGCGCGCGATCATCGACGCCGAGAACGTGCTGTCGGCCGAGATCATCCGCATGAAGGTGGAGCTGGAGAAGCTGAGAGCGCTGCCGGAGATCGTCGCGCAGATGGTGAAGCCGGCGGAGAAGATCGATTCGATCCGCATCCACCAGATCACCGGTCTGGGCGGCATCAACGGCGCCGGCGGCAACGGCGCGGGCGCCGAGAAGACGCCGGTCAACCAGGCGATGGACTCGATCCTCGGCATGGCCCTGCAGCTGCCCGCCATGCGCAAGCTCGGCGAGGACCTCGGCCTCAGCATGGACGGCGACCTCGCCGCCGTGGTCAAGGGTGCGGTCTCCGGCGGCGGCGCGGACACGCAGGCGGCGAAAGCGACCGCCGCGCCGAAGAACGGCCGCGGCGCCGACAAGGGCTGAGCCGACCGACAGCGACGGCGCCGCGCGGCACCTCCGCGCGGTGCCAGGTCCATACAATCGAAATGCCCATCATCCCCGGCCTCGTGCCGGGGATGTTTCTTCACGCTCCGCCCGATGGGGGCTGCGACGGCAGTGGAGGTCAATGCGTCCGGCCTCTGCTAAGCATGGCCGCGCATCGGCCGCGCCGGCAACCGTCAGGACCTGTCCTCATGAAGCTCTTTTTCAGCCGCAACCCCAATCCGCGCCTCGCGGTGGCCGTCGCGCGCCATCTGCGCTCGCCGGTCGCGTTCGCGTTCGCCGCGCCGCTGGCGCCCGGCGAGGCCGAACGGTTCCGCCCGCTGAACCCGAACCTGCGCATCCCGATCCTGGAGGAGAACGGCCGCGGGCTGTGGGAGGCCGACGCCATCGCCTGCCGGCTGGCGCGCCTGGCCGGCTCCGGCTTCTGGCCCACCGGCGTCGACGACGAGCCGGAGCTGATCCGCTGGCTGAGCTGGGGCAAGGCCAACTTCGTCCACGCCTGCGACATGGTGCATTTCGAGCGCGGCACCAGGCTGCGCTACGGCCTGGGCCCGGTCGACGAGGCCAAGGTGGCGGAAGGGATGGCCGGTTTCCGCGCCGGCGCCGCGTTGCTGGAGGCGGAGCTGGCCGGCCGCGACTGGCTGCTGGGCGACGCCCCGACCTATGCCGATTTCCGCATGGCGACCTTCCTGCCCTACAACGACGTCGCCCGCCTGCCGCTGGCGGAGTTCCCGGCGTTGCAGGCCTGGTACGGCCGGCTCGACGCCATCGACGCCTGGCGCGACCCGTTCGCTGGCCTCGACGCGCCGCCGCTGCCGCCGATTCCGGCCTGAGCGCGGCGCCCGCCCGTCGCCGGCCTTGCCATTCCGGCGGCGATGCCGGAGCATCGCCATTGCCGCCCCGCGGCGGCGCCCGGCCGCACCGCCGGCGCGCCCGCGGGCCGGACAACTGCGAGGCTTCGGCCATGACCCAGACTTCGCCCGCCGCTGCGCCGGCCGCTGCAACAGGCAACCCGGCGGTCGCGGCCGCCCGCGCCCGCTACGACCGCGACGGCTATCTGTCGCCGATCCGGGTGATGGCGGCCGACGCGGCGACCGCGCTTTACGATGCGCTCGAGGCGCAGCGCCACGCCCAGCCGGACCGCGCGCAGAAGGCGATCGGTCCGAACTGCCACCTGCTGTTCCCCACGCTGTGGGACCTCGCCCACGACCCGCGGGTGCTGGACGCGGTCGAACCGCTGATCGGGCCCGACATCCTGATCTGGTCCGGCCAGATCTTCGGCAAGCCGGCGATGAGCGGCGGCTATGTCTCCTGGCACCAGGACTCGACCTATTGGGGGCTGGAGCCGCCGGACATCGTCACCGCCTGGGTGGCGCTGACGCCGAGCACGGTGGCGAGCGGTTGCATGCGGGTGGTGCCCGGCAGCCACGGCTGGGGCCAGCTCGAGCACAAGGACAGCTTCGCCGACCACAATCTCCTGAGCCGCGGCCAGGAGGTGCAGGTCGACGTCGACGAGGCCACGGCGGTCGACATCGTGCTCGAGCCCGGCGAGATGAGCCTGCACCACGTGCGCATCGTCCACGGCTCGGCGCCGAACCGCGCGGCCCACCCGCGCTTCGGCTTCGCCATCCGCTACATCCCGACCTATTGCCGCCAGGCCCGCGCCCGCACCTTCGCCGCGCTGGCCCGCGGCACCGACGCCTACGGCCACTTCGACCAGCCGCCACGGCCCGACGCCCCGCTCAGCGAGGCCGCCTGGTCCGCCCACGCGGAATCGCTGGCGCGGATCAACGCGGTGATGATGGCAGGGGCCACGCAGGACAGCCGGATCGCGGGGTACCGGGCGGGTTCGTAGGTCGGTGGCCGACGGTTGGCGCTGCCGGGGTGGGACATATTGTGACGCCGCCCGGTGGTCAGAACCCGGCTGCCCGGCCGGTCCATGGCACGCCGAGCGGCACGCCGCAGCTGCCCCAGCTGCCCTGGAAGGCCACCTCCGGCTCGGTCCAGATCACGTCGAACGTGCCCCAGACATAGAGCGGCTGCTGGAACTGAAAGCCTTCGCCGACCAGCTGCGGCGGCGGCGGCAGGGCGATCGGGCAGGCCACCGGCCCGCCGGCGCGGACCCAGCTGCCCTGCCATCGCCCGGTCGCGATGTCCAGCGTGCCCCAGACCAGGCGGGTGCCGTCCTCGTAGATGCCGTAGACGAACAATGTGGGCAGGTCCGGCGCCTGCTGGACGTTCTTGAGGCGCAGAGCGCCCTCGCTGGTATTCCACAGCGCACCCGCGTGGTCGAAGGGCGGTACGGTCCAGACGCCGTTCGACTGGGTCGCGCCGAAGCCCGGGCCGGGTGTCGGGCCGGGCCCCTGCGGCGCGCCCGCCACCGGCACGCAGGCGGCGAGCCCCAGACCCAGGGCGGCGGCCGTGGCGGCAATGGCGGAGGTGCGGCCGGCCGCGAGGGCCCGCCGGCTGTGCGCATGCGACATGTTGCTGTGTCCTTCCGGTCCTGCGGACGGCCGCGGCCCGGTCATTGAACCCGGGGCACGCCCCTCGATGCCCGCAGTCTCGCCCATCGCCGCCGGCATGGCCATGGGGTCGATCCCCCATGTGCGGCCACCGCGGCGGCAGTTCCTGGGCTCGGCCATCGATAACGACCGGTGAGAGTGAGGGCTTTTTCTCCGCTTCGGCGGCGCGCTCGGCTGCCCGGACCTATGAACGAGCCGTCAATGAAGCGAGACCGTCGGGCTTCGCCGATAGCGCGACGAGCGCGCGTATCCGCCGGCCGCGTCGCGCCCATCGGCCTGTCACCCGCGCCGGGCCGCCTCGATCGCGGCGACGTCGATCTTGCGCATCTCCATCATGGCGGCAAAGGCGCGGCCGGCCTCGGCGCCGCCGGCGGCGATCGCCTCGGTCAGCACCCGCGGGGTGATCTGCCATGAGACGCCCCAGCGGTCCTTGCACCAGCCGCAGGCGCTTTCCTGGCCGCCGTTGCCGACGATCGCGTTCCAGTAACGGTCGGTCTCCGCCTGGTCTTCGGTGGCAATCTGGAACGAGAACGCCTCGCTGTGCTTGGCCTGGGGCCCGCCGTTCAGGCCGATGCAGGGGATGCCGCAGACGGTGAACTCCACCACCAGCGCGTCGCCCTGCTGGCCCGACGGATAGTCGCCCGGTGCGCGCCACACGGCCCCGACGGCGCTGTCGGGGAATGTCGCGGCGTAGAAGCGGGCTGCCGCCTCCGCGTCCCCGTCGTACCAGAGGCATATCGTGTTCTTTGCCGTCGTCATCGCTTCGATCCTTCCTGGTGCACGCTGCCGTTTGTCGGGCCGGCGCGCTCCGCCCCAGCATAGCTGGCGGGCAGCGTCCGTCGCCATGGTCGCCGCGTCGGCCGCCCGACAGGTGCCATCGAAACGCGGCGGACCCATTGGAGGAAGGCCGCTTCGCCTCGGTCGGCGCTGCGTGTAGGCGATGCCTCGCCGTTCAGCGATTCCTTGGCCGTTGGCGCCGGCCGGTTCGATGCGCGCGAACGCCGGCCCGCTGACGCGCTATCCCACCTTGTAGTAGACGAACTCGGCGAAGTTGAAGGTGGCATAGGCCTCGGCCCGGAAGAATTGCTGCAGGAACCACGGGTGGAACTGGTCGGCGTTCTTGAAGCACATCAGTCCGCCGTTCGGATCGAAGAACATGAACTCCTTCGGTGCCTTGTACGCCCCGACCATATGGTTCTGTTTCATGGTCTCGGAGCCGAAGCCCATGGTGCAACCGCAGCTCTCATAGGTGTTCCAGAAAATATTCGCGGTGGAGGGAATCAGTTCGTAGCCGGAGACCCTGGCGAGCGCGGTGCTCGCCACATAGGGATCGCCGATGCGTGTGAGGTTCAAGGCGCCGAAGCCGCGGCTGGTGCGGTCGCCGGCGAGGAACCGGTCGAGATAGTCGTGGTCCTTGTTGTGCCGGCCCAGCCGGGTCTGTCGTTGATCGATGTGCTTCATCCTGACGTCGGAGTGGATCAGCCCGACCGTCTCGTTGGTGAGGTAGCCGTGCTTGTGCGAAGACTTCAGCCAGCCGAAGACCAGGGCCTTGCAGACGCCGCCCTGGTTCGACTTGGAGAATGTGGGTTTCTTCCAGTATTGATCGAAGCCGAAATGCTTGGCGTTGTATTGCCGTGCAGTGGACTGCATCAGCTCATAGATGTGCATGGCGAAATACTCGGTGTGCGCGCGAGGCGCGGGGGATTGTCGGTGCGGCCTGCGGGCGGCGTGGCTGCCGCGCCGCCGAGGCGGGGCTAGGGCGGATAGGCCGCGGTCCGGCGCACGTGCCACGCGCTGCACGGGGCCTTCGTCCAGATCGGGCTTTCGATCCGCATGCCAGGCACCCGATTCACCCGCGTCCGCGGCGCGCGCGTCGGCACGGCCGCCGCTTTCACCGGGCAGGCTGCCGGAGGCCAGCGATGCGTCGCGCTGCTTCCCTGTGCCTCCGCCCGGAATGCGTAAGCATAGCGCTCCGGCCGGGAGGGAAGCGGATTAAGCTTGGGCTATCTGCCGGTAATGGAGCCTGACAGGCGAGATCGGTGACGACCCGGCTCGCGGTCGTCGTCGGTGCGCGCCTCGCGCCGATGCGGTCTCAGGCGGCTCCGCTCGGCGCGGTGTCGGCCCGCCTGTCGCGGAGCGGGCGCATGGGCGGCGGCGCGGGCAGCAGCGCGCGGATGTCGGCGAACGGAAAGGCCGGCTCGTGCCGGATCGCTTCGGCAAAGCCGTCATGGCCGCATTGCGCGGCGCGAAACCGCGCCTGCAGCCGGGCCTGCTCGACGAAGCGGTGCGGGTCCTGGCTCGCATGGCAGAGGATCGCGCGCGCCTTCAGGTCGTCGTCGGCGGTGATGTCGACATAATGCGTCGGCTGCTGGCCCACACCCATCGGCGTGTCGAGCCAGGCCAGCGGTGCGCGGAACGAGACCGCCGCGGCCGCCGCCTGCGCCACCGCGCGGTGATCGGCGTGATAGTCGTGCGGACCATGCGACAGCACGAGGTCTGGCGCGACGGCTGCCAGCCGGTCCGCGAGCCGGGCTGCGAAGTCCGGCGCCGCGGCCAGCGCGCCGTCGGGAAAGCCGAGCAGCATCAGCTCGGCGCCGAGCAGCGCGGCGCCGGCGCGCGCCTCGGCGGCACGGCGCCGGGCCAGATCGCGGGGATCGCCCGGGCCGCCCTTGGCGCCGTCGGTGGCGACGACGATCGCGACCTCGGCCCCCATCCGGCGATAGGCCGCGACGATGCCGCCGGCGAAGATCTCCGCGTCGTCGGGATGCGCGGTGACCAGCGCGATGCGCATGTCAGGCCGCCTTAAGGAACTCGAGCACCATCGCGGCGGTCCAGGTGAACGAGGTGCCGCCGCACGGTTCCCCGGTCATCGGATCGTAGTATTCGGCAAAGCCGTGCCGCTCGATCAGGCGCAGGCTGCTCTCGGTGATGCGACGGGCAACCGCCGACTGGCCCTGTGCGGCCAGCCCGTGGGCAACCATGAAGTTCACGATCAGCCACACCGGTCCGCGCCAGTAGCGGCGGGCGTCGAAGCGCGGGTCGGCGGGGTCGTGGCTCGGCACGACATAGGTCGTCGCGCCGGCCAGACGCTGCACCTGGCCGGCTATGGCCTGCGCCCGTGCCGGCGGGATCGGCGCGAATGCCGCGAGGATGCCGGCGACGGACGGGCTGTCGACCCGCTTCGCCGCCGCGCGGTCGTAGCAAAGATACTGGCCGAGACGGTCGTCCCACAGCGTATCGAGCGCGGCAATGCCGCGGGCGACGCGGGCGCGCGAGGCCGCGGCGATGGCGTGCTCGCCGAGCTGTTCGGCCAGGTCGGCCAGGTCGGCGCAGGCGCGAAACAGGATGCCGTTGAAACCCGGATCGACCAGCCGGAACGGCGAGGCGTCGTGCAGCCGGCTGTTGTCCCAGCCGAGCCCGCGGAACAGCTGCACCAGCCAGATGTAGCGCTCATACTGCGCCTGGGTCGGGCGATGCTCGGGATTGGCGTGCTGGGTGTCGCGGCGCACGAAGGGCGCGACGCCGTCGTTCGGCACCCGCTCGAAGGCCTCGTCCCAGTCGATGGAATTGTCGCGGCCGGTCTCCCAGGGATGGATGACGGCGACGAGGCCGGTGCCCTCGGGGTCGCGGCAGCGGAAGAACCACTCGTGCCAGGCGTGGACGCGCGGCAGCAGCGCGCGGGCCTTCGCCTCGGCGAGCGCCCGGTCGCCGGCGCGGGCGAAGAGGCGCGCCACCGCGAAACCCGCGACCGGCGGCTGGGTGATGCCCGAGGTCGGCACCGGCCGGCCGGTGGCCCAGACGTCGGGGCCCGGGAAATAGCCGTCGTCATTCTTGTGGAAGACGATATGGGGAACCATGCCGTCGTCCCACTGATGGGCGAACAGCGTCTCGATCTCGCGCCAGGCGCGGGCCTCGTCGAAATGCGCCTGCCCCAGAGCGGTCAGGCACGAATCCCAGTTCCACTGGAACGGATAGAGGCCGTGGGTCGGCACGGTGTAGTCGCCAAGGTCGTTCTGGCGCAGGATCGCGGCGGCGCGGTCGATCAAGGTCGCAGACATCGGTCACTCCGGAAGGGGGATCAGGAGACGGCAAGAGTCGTTTCGGGGTCGAACCAGCGCACGCGGTCGGCCTGCGGGGCCAACGTCAGCGTGTCGCCGGGCCGGATCGTCAGGTCGCTGTCGAGCACCGCGCGGAACATCCGGCCTTCGACATCGCAGGTGACCAGAAGATGCGCGCCGAGCGGCTCGACGACCTTGGCCACCGCCGCTAGCCCGCTCTCGGCCGGGCGCAGATCCTCGGGACGGACGGCGAAGTTCAGCGGCCGCGACGCCGCGGGGCCGGGCATCCGGCGCCCGGCAACGGTCCAGTTGCCGTCCCCGGCCGGGACGGCGGGCAGGAAGTTCATCGGCGGGTTGCCGATGAAGCCGGCGACGAATTCGGCGGCCGGGTTGCGGTAGACCTCGATCGGCGAGGCCGCCTGCACGACCTTGCCCTGGTGCATCACGCTGATCCGGTCGGCAAGGCTCATCGCCTCGACCTGGTCGTGGGTGACGTAGATCGCGGTGGTCCGGCTTTCCGCCAGCACGCCCTTCAGTTCGGCGCGCATCTCCAGCCGCAGCAGCGCGTCGAGATTCGACAGCGGCTCGTCCATCAGGATCACGTCCGGCTCCATCGCCAGCGCCCGGGCCACGGCGACCCGCTGGCGCTGGCCGCCCGATAACTCGCCCGAATAGCGCTTCAGCAGCTGCTCGATATGCATCAGCGTGGCGGTCCGCTCGACCCGGCGCGTGACCTCGTCGTTCGGCAGCTTGCGCATGCGGAGGCCGAAGCCGATGTTCTCGAACACCGTCAGGTGCGGGAACACCGCATAGTTCTGGAACACCATCGCGATGCCGCGATCCTTCGGCGCCAGGCGGTCGACACGCCGCCCGCCGATCCAGACCTCGCCGGTCGTGGCGGTCTCGAGCCCCGCGACGATCCGCAGCAGCGTGGTCTTGCCGCAGCCCGACGCGCCGAGCAGCACCATGAATTCCCGGTCGGCGATGGTCAGGTCGATGTCCCGCAGCGCCTGGTAGCTGCCGAAGGCCTTGGCGACGTTCTTGATCAGGATTTCAGCCATTGGTCCGGTTTCCTTGCGCACCGCCCTAGCGGTTGGCGATGCCCCACATGGCGAAGAGGTATTTGCGCACGGCGAAGATGAAGATCAGCGCCGGCACGACCAGGATGAAGCCGCCGGCGAACTTCAGATGCAGCGGCGCGGTGTCCAGGTTCTGCAGCAGGAACGCGGTCAGGGTGCGGTTCTCGATGGTCAGGACCGCCGCCGCGAACACCTCGTTCCACGAGATCACGAAGGCGAAGATCGCGGACGCAGTGATGCCGGGAAGGATCAGCGGCAGCACGACCTTGGTGAAGGCGGTCAGCCTTGTGCAGCCCAGGGTCCAGGCGGCCTCTTCCAGTTCCAGCGGAATGCCGGAGAAGAGCGAGAACGTGATCAGCACCGCGAACGGGATCGCCAGCGTCGTGTGCACCAGCGCGAGGCCGAAGACGGTATCGTCCAGCCCGGTGCGGATGAACATCACCGCGAGCGGCAGCGCCAGCAGCGGCAGCGGGAAGGCGCGGGTCAGCAGGATCAGGAGCCGGAACAGCGCCTTGCCGCGGAACTCGAAGCGCGACAGCGCATAGCCGGCGGGCGCTCCGATCAGGATGGACAGGACCATGGTCAGCCCGGCCACCAGCACCGAGTTCTTCAAGGCGCTCAGCATGCCGGCGAAATTGGCGAAGAAGGTCAGCGCGCCGAGGTCGAGTTCGGGGATGAACGGCTTCGGGAAGCTGTTCACCGTTTCCGGCGACGACAGCGTGTTGACGAGGAGCAGGTAGAGCGGGCCCAGCACCCAGGCGCAAAGCAGCACCACAGCGCCGATGTAGACGGCGCGGCCGGCGCGCCTTGCGTCGGGTGCCGCGGCGTCGGTGGCGGCGGTCATATCGTGGCCCCCTTCGGCACGCGCAGGGCGCGCAGAATGACCAGCGTGAAGCCGATCGAGATGGCGAGGACGATCAACGCCATGGCCGCGGCGGCGCCGCCGTTCATGAGATCGAACTGATAGGCGTAGGTTTCGCCCATGAGCACCGGGAACAGGGTGCCGCCGAGCGCCGCGACCACCGCAAACACCTCGAACGCGAGGATCACCCGCAACACCAGCGCGGTCTGCAGCGACGGCCGCAGCAGCGGCAGCGTGATGCGCGTGAAGCGCTTCCACGGCGAGGCGCCGAACACCTCGGCGGCCTCGTAGTACTCCTTCGGGATCAGGCCGATGCCGGCGACCAGGATCACCAGCATGATCGCCGTCGCCCGCCAGATCTCCGCCAGCGCGATGGCGAGGAATACGATGCCCGGGTTCTCGTAGCTGAGGAAGTTCACCGGGCGCTCGACGACGCCGAGCCCGCTCATCATCGAGTTCAGGAAGCCCGACTGCTCGAAGATCGCCAGCCAGATGATGCCGGCGGCAAGGTCGGAGATGCCGAGCGGGATCGTCCAGACGTAGAGGACAAGATCGCGGCGCTTGCCCATCCTGTTGACCATCGTCGCCATCAGCAAAGCCAGGGCGAGCTGGACCGGCACCACGGCGGCGGCCAGCAGCAGCGTGTTCTGGAGCGAGATCGGGAACTTCCAGTAGCCGATCACTTCGCGGAAGTTGTCGAGAGAGAAGCCGGCGTCGGTTTCGAAGGCCTGCCTGGCGACGAGCACGAACGGGTACAGGAAGAACACGCACAGGAACAGCGTGACCGGAAGGATCAGCACATAGGGCAGCAGCCGAGCGTTCATCGGATCGCTCCTTCGCGTGCGCGTGTCGGTACCTGTGGCCGGCAGTCGGGGGTGCCCGGGCGCGCGATGCGGCCCGGGCACCGGGGGGGATGCGTCTGTCGCCCTTACTCGACCGGGCAGGCGCCTTCGGAGGGGGCGTCCGGCGCCCAGCAGGGCGCGCCGGTGGCGTCCATGATCTCGGCGAGCCGGACCTTCTGATCGTCGAGGACGGTACGGATGTCCTGGCCGGCAAGGATGATCCGCTCGAAGGTGTCGACGAAGACGCGGTTGAAGTCGCCGCCCTTGTCGCCGAGGCCGGCCGGCAGGAGGCCTGGGTTGGCATCGGCCGAGGCGCTCATCAGCGCCACCGCGTTGCCTGCCGCCTGCACCGAGGGCGGCAGGTCGGCGGGCAGTTCGACATCGACCACCGGGAAGAAATTGGTGGCACGCAGCGTGGCGACCTGGGTCTCGGGCTGCAGCATGTACGCGACCAGCGCCCTGGCGGCATCCATGTCGGGTGCCGTGCGCGGGATCGCAATGCCGGCCAGGACCGGCATGAAGCCGCGTCCCGTCGGTCCGGCCGGCGCCGGGAACGCCACGAAGTCATCGGGGCGCTCGTTGAACGCCTGCGCCAGACGCGAGGTGTGATCGAACACGATCCAGGCGTCGCCCGACAGGAGCTGTTCCTGCATGAACGAGAAGTTGGTCGAGGCGGGGTTGGTGTGGGACCACAGCTCGCGGAACTTCTCCCAGGCCGTCACCGCCGCGTCGGACGCGAAGGTGCGGACCACGCCGTCGGTGTAGGAGGGATAGAGGTAGCCCTGGAAGAAGCGGTGCTTCAACCCGTCCGGCCCGGCGGGGAAGCCGAACTTGGGCTCGCCGGTCGCCTCGTGGACGTTGGCCGCCCACGCGATCAGCTGGTCGTAGCTCAGTGCGTTGATATCGGCGCCGTCGGGCAGGTACTGCAGCGCTTCCTTGTTGGCGGCCATGATGTAGCTGGCCTGCATCCAGGGGATGTATTGCAGGTTGTCCGTGCCCAGCCGGGCCAGGGTGTTGAACGTTTCGCTGGCCGAGCCGATGCCGAGGTCGTCGAGGTCGACGAGATCGTCGGGGTTCATGGCCGAGAAATCGCCGTGCAGCGCGCCGAGAACGCCGATCGCGCCGGACCCGGCCTCGAGCTCCGCCTGCAGGCGGGTCAACCAGGGCCCGCCGTCGTTGGGCTGGTAGTCCACGGCCTGGCCGAAGCCGGCGAGTACCTGGTCGCGCATCGCCTGGGCTTCCTCCACCGGCTTCGCCTGGGTCGACCAGAACAGCACCTCGGCATGCGCGATCGTCGCCGATGCCAGGATCGCAAGGCTGGAAGCGACTCCCGCGGCTCTCACTTTCACAGACATGTTTTCCTCCGCTTTGAATTCTTCGTGGCAGTTGGCGGGCGTCTCTCCCGCGTGCGTCACAGGAGCACCCGCGCCTATTCGCCCGGGCCGCCGTTGTACGCAGCGGCTGCGCCTTGACGTGCCGAATGGTGGTATAACGTTATATCACCTGTCAATCCGAATTTCCTGCCGGATGTCCGGCCGGCTTCGATCTGGATGGCCAAATCGATTGATCGGACCGCGAGCGAACCCTTATATGGCCTGGCAGGACATGGCGTTGCACAGAGACGATGGAAGACAGGCCGAAACTTGCGACCGTCGCTGAGGCGGCCGGGGTCTCCACCGCCACGGCCAGTCAGGTGCTTCGCGGCACCGGGCGCATCTCGGACGCGACGCGCAGGAAGGTTCTCGCCGCGGCGCAGAAGCTGAACTATGTCCGCGACGCTCGCGCGGCCTCGATGCGCTCGGGCGAGAACCGCGAGATCGGCTTCGCCATCCACCAGATCGCCAACCCGTTCAACGCCGAGGTGATCAGCGGCGTCGCCGATCTGCTCGAGACCGAGGACTATCTGGTCTCGATTCTCGACAGCCGCGACGATGCCGACCGACAGCGCCGAAACCTGGAGGCGTTCATCCGCTCGTCGCGCGGCGGGCTGCTCTGGGTGCCGGCCGAGAACACCGACGACGGGACCTATGACCTGCTGAAGGCCAACGGCATCCCCACCGTGACGTTCCTGCGGCGCTCGGGGCGAGGCCGGTTCGACCATGTCGGTATCGAGAACGCGGCGGCCACTGCCGCCGCCACCGGCTACCTGGCCGATCTCGGCCATCGCCACATCGCGTATTTCGGCGGCACCGCCCGGTTCGGCGTGCGGATCGAACGCTTCGAGGGCTATTGCCGGGTGATGGCCGAACGCGGGCTGGCGCCGCCGATCATGTGGGAATGCGCCGACGACAAGCTGTCCGGCATGTCGGCGGTCGCCGCGTTGCACGCGGCGGAGCCGCAGGTCACCGCGCTGGTCTGCAACGGCGACATGGTGGCGATCGGCGCGTGCTCCGGCATCGTTCGGCTCGGCATGAGCCCCGGAAAGGAAATCTCGGTCATCGGCTTCGACAATGTGCAGGACGCCGCCATCGCCTCGCCGCCGCTGACCACTCTGGCGGTGTCGCCCTATCAGCTGGGGCGCAAGCTGGCGCGGGTCCTGCTCGACAGGATCGACGATCCGCAGCTGCCGAAGGCGGTGTCGCTGGTGCCGGCCGAGCTTGTCGTGCGCGAGACGACGGGGCCGGCAATCGCGGCGGCGCCGGGCTAGAGGCCACCCCGCGACCGGCGAGCCGGCGACCCCCGATCCAAAGCCGGGGAGAGCGCGGCGCGCCTTGACGGTTGCGCGAACCCCGCTGCGGCGTCGGTTGTTGGGCGACCGCGCCCGGCCCCGCTATAGTCCCCCGGCAGCGTCGGATGCCAGGGTCGCGCCGTCGGCCGCTCGACCGGCGCCATCGAGAATGAGGGGAGGAAGCATTGGAAAAGGTCCGTTTCGCCGTGGTCGGCGCCGGGTGGATCTCGCAGGTCGCGTTCATGCCGGGGGTGGCTGGGGCCGGCAACGCGGCGATGACGGCGATCGTCAGCGGCAACGCCGGCAATGCCCGCAAGCTCGCCGACTTCTACGGCATCGACCGCATCTACAGTTACGAACAGTATGACGCGATGCTGGCGGCCGACGTGTGCGACGCTGTCTATGTCGCGCTGCCGAACTCGATGCACGCCGACTACACCATCCGCGCGGCGCGCGCCGGCAAGCACGTGCTGGTCGAGAAGCCGCTGGCGGTCACCGAGGCCGAATGCACGGCGATGATCGCCGCGGCGGCCGAGGCCGGCGTTTGGCTGATGACCGCCTATCGGCTGCACAACGAGCCCGGCACGGTGGAGGTGCTGGAGCGCATCCGCCAGGGTGCCATCGGCACGCCGCGGATGTTCTCGTCGGTGTTCGGCTTCCAGTCGACGCCGGACAATCACCGCCTGCTCGCCGAGCATTGGGGCGGGCCGCTGCAGGACCTCGGCGTCTATTGCGTCAACGCCGCCCGCCACGTGTTCGGCGCCGAGCCGGTGGAGGCGATCGCCATGACCGTGCGCGGCGACGGCGACGACCGCTTCCGCGAGGTGGAAGAGGCGATCGGCGCGACGCTGCGCTTCCCCAACGGCGGCATCGCCCAGTTCATCGCCAGCTTCGGCAGCGCCGGCATCGACCACTATCGCGTGGTCGGCAGCGAGGGCGAGATCTCGATGAACCCCGGCTACCGCTTCGAGACCGCGACGCGGATGCGGCTGACCCGCGGCGCCGAGACCACCGAACGGGTGTTCCCGCAGATCGACCATTTCGGCGCGCAGACCGCCTATTTCGCCGAGTGCATCCGCAACGGCACCCGGCCGGAATCCGACGGCGAGGAGGGGCTGGCCGACATGCGCGCGCTGCTGGCGATCGAGCGCGCGGCGCAGACCGGTACACCGCAGCGGATCGCCTCGCCGGCGCGGGAACGGCACCCGACGCCGGATATGGTGCGGCTGGTGCCGGTGACCGAGCGGCGACTGATGCTGTAGGCCGGGGCTCGGCCCGGCGGCCGATCCGGGTCAGTTCGCGGCGGCGCCCCGGCCGAGGGCGGCGGCCTGTTGCAGCGTGATCGGATGGGCGAGCGGGTCGGCGTGCCGATGCACCAGCCGCCAGCCGTCGGCCTCGCGGCGGTAGACCAGCGTCAGCCGCAGCGCCCAGTCCTGCGCCGGCAGGCCGCCGACCTGCGCGTTGACGCGCTCGATGGTGGCCAGCATCACCATGTCGTCCGACACCACGGTCTGCACGACCTCCTGGGCGAAGGTTCCGTTCTGGAAGAACCGCGCGGTCGCGGCGATCGCCTCGGCCGAGCCGTCGGTGCCCCGGCGCGGCGCGCCGCCGAACGGGTTCATCAGCACGAAGTCGCCGGAATGCGGGATGCGCGCGTAATAGGTTGCGAGGTCGCCCTGCATCAGAGCGGCATTGCCTTCCTCCGACAGTCGGACCAGCTGCGGCAGCGCCTCTGCGCCCGAGGCGGTTGCCGGGGGCAGGTCTGTTCCCTGCGCGCCGGTTGCCGCGGGGATGGCGAAACATGCCGCGCCGGCGAGTGCGGCGCATGCGAAGCGATTCATGGCTGCTGTGTCCTCGTTGCAGGCCGACGGGGTCGTCCGCCGGGCACCGGCTGCTGAGATCGCATTCCCGTTGTGCTGAATCCAGTGATACGATTTCATCGATATGCTGAAGAAAACCGATCTCTCGCGGCGGGACTTGAACCTGCTCGTCCTGTCCGACGCGATGTTCGAGGCGCGCAACGTGCGCCGCGCGGCGGAGCGCCAGCATCCGTCGGCTTCGGCGGTCGGTCACGGGCTCGTGGGGCTGCGCCGCATGCTTGAAGACCCGCTGCTTCTGCGCCCGCCGCGGGGCGTGGAGCCGACGGACCGCGCGATCGAGCTGGCAGCGCCGGTCGCAGACGTGCTGATCCGCGCGCGCAGCCTGATCGGGCGGGGCCTGAACTGGCTCCTGGATCTGCTGACGACACCGCAGGGCCGCCCCCAACTCGTGTGTCGGCTCGCCGCATGACCGCAGCGCGCGCCTGTCGGCGTGCAACGACAGTTCCGGCGGCGGCTGCGACGCGGGCCCGCGGGCGACGGCTCTAGCCGATCTCCTCCCGCGCGAGCGCGGCCAGCCGTTCCGCCGCGTCCCAGGCGTCGACATGGCGGTTGAACAGCGGGGCGAAGCCGAAGCGCATGGTCTCCGGCGGGCGGAAGTCGCCGATGACGCCGGCGGCGATCACGCGCTGCATGATCGCGCCGGCCTTCGGGTGCAGGAAGCAGACCTGGCTGCCGCGCACCGTGGCGTCGCGGGGCACGTCGAGGCGCAGGCCGAGGCCTGCGCCGCTTGCCTCGACCCGGGCGATGAAGGTCGCGGTCAGTGCCATCGACTTGGCGCGTACCCGGTCCATACCGGCCTCCAGCAGCATATCGACGGCGGTGTCGAGCGCTGCCATCGCCAGCACCACCGGCGTGCCGCACTGATAGCGGTCGATGCCCGGCGCCGGCTCGTAGGCGGCGGCGAATTCGAACGGATTGCGGTGGCCGATCCAGCCGGCCAGCGGTTGCTGCGCCTCGCCCTGCAGCCGCTCGGCCACATAGACGAAGGCCGGGCCGCCGGGACCGCCGTTGAGGAACTTGTAGCCGCAGCCGACCGCGAAGTCGGCATGGGAAGCGTCCAGCGCGACCGGCAGGGCGCCGGCGCTGTGCGCCAGGTCCCACAGCGTCAGCGCGCCGGCGGCATGGGCCGCGGCGGTGATCCCGGCCATGTCGGCGATGTGGCCGGTCTTGTAATGGGCGTGGGTCAGCATCACCACGGCGACGTCGTCGTCGATCGCGCCGGCCAGCGCGTCGCGCGGCGCCTCGCGCAGGCGGACGCGATCCTGGCCCAGCAGGCGCGCCACGCCCTGGGCCATGTAGCCGTCGGTCGGGAAGGTCGCGGTTTCGTGCAGGATGGTGCGGCGGTCCGGCCGCATCGCCAGCGCCGCGGTCAGCGCCTTGAAGATGTTGACCGAGGTGGAATCGGCCACCACCACCTGGCCGGGCGCGGCGCCGACCAGCCGGCCGATCTTGTCGCCCAGGCTGCGCGGCAGGCCGACCCAGTCGTTCTTCCACCAGCTCTGGATCAGGTCGGTGCCCCACTCCCGGTCGATCACCTCGATCAGGCGGGCGCGCACGTCCCTGGCCAGCGGGCCCAGCGAGTTGCCGTCAAGGTAGATCACGCCCTCGGGCAGCAGGAAGCGGTCGCGGAACGGTGCCAGCGGGTCGGCGGCGTCGCGCGCCTCGCATTCGGCGCGCGAGGCGGCCGGCGGCATCGGCGTCATCGCTCCGCCCCGGCCCGCAACGCGGAAGCCGCCGCGCGGCGCCGGAGCGACGGCGCCTCAGCTGCTCTCATAGATCGCTTCCAGGTTGCGCAGCGCGCGGGTCAGGCCGAGCAGCGACAGCGGGATGGTGGCGACGCTGCCGTCGGGGCTGACCACCTCGAACTGCCCCTCCAGGCCGCGACGGAAGGCCGACAGCAGGTCCGAGGCCGCCTCCTCGTCCTCCGGCGAGCGGGCGACCTGGCAGTCGACCTGCTGGGCGTAGTTCAGCGGCAGCTCGCTGATCATCTCGTCGTCCACCTTGACCCGCAGCATCGAGCCGTTCGGCGCCGACGGCGGGCACAGGTGGAAGTGCACCACCGGCGGCTCCGAGCCGGGGATGAAGCCGACCGAGACGGAGACCGTCACCGGTTCCGGCAGCGACGGGTCGAGCTGGGTGGCGTCGTTGTAGATCCAGCAGACGCGCTGGTGGGTCTCCGCCATCACGTCGCAGCGCAGGGTCCAGTCGCGATAGCGCCGTTCCTCCTGCGCGGCGGCGTTGCCGGCAAGGACGGCGAGGGTGGCCGCGACCGCCAGGCCGGCGGCGGCCCGATGCAGGATCCCGATGCCGTTCGCCATCAGCAGAACTCCCTGGCCATGGGCGCGCGCCGCGGACCGGCCTACTGGTCGGCCGGTGCCGGCGTGTCTTCGCCGGCAGGCTCGGCCGGCGGCTCGCCGCCGTCGCCATCGCCATCACTGGCGCCGCCTGCCGCGCCGCCGTCGCCGGTGCCGTCGGCGGGCGTCTCGTTCGCCTGGGCGGCCGTGGCGTCCATGGCGCGCTGGTGGATGGTGAGCAGACGCTCATAGGCCGCGGTGAAGCCGAGCAGCGACAGCGGCATGTCGACCTGGCGGTCGCTGTCCTCCAGCTTGAAGCTGACCGTCGCCCGCGAACCGGCGCGGAACTGGGCGATCAGCGCGTCGGCGATCTCGCCGCTGGCGGCCGATCGGCACCAGCCGGTGGTGCAGTCGACGAAGCGGCCGGAGAAGGGCTGCTGGCTGTCGACGCGCAGGCCGAAGCCGGTTGCCGGCTCGGCGGTCTCCGGCACGTCGAGGAACACCACCGGCTGCAGCTGGTCGTTGATGCCGACCATCAGCCGCGTCGCCAGCTCGCCTTCCTCGTTCTCGCCGACCGTGACGGTATAGATGAAGCAGATCACCTCGCCGGTTTCGGTCTCGGTCTCGCAGCGGCCGACCCAGTCGCGGTACTCGTCCTCCTCGGCAACGATCTCGGCCGAAGCGGGCACCGCGGCGAAGCCGAGGACCAGGGCAAGCCATGTCCAGCCGACGCGGCACAGGGCGGGGCTGAGGGCGTCCCTTCGGCGATGCGTCATGTGTCCCCATCCGAATGCTGATCGTCGGCCCGGCCGCCATGGCGGCGTGCGCACGGGCCGACTCGCGCGGCCAGCATATCGCCGCGCCGCCAAGCGGGCCAAAACTTTGCGGGCCCCGTGCCAATTCCGGTTGCGGCCGACCAAACGTTGCACTGCAACACAAACCGGGCTAGACACGCGCCGACCTCTTACCCCCGTTGACTTCTTTGTGGCAAGGACCCTCAGACAATGGCACGCAACAAGATTGCGCTTGTCGGCGCCGGCAACATCGGCGGCACGCTTGCGCTGCTGACCGGCCTGAAGGAACTGGGCGACGTGGCCCTGTTCGACATCGCCGACGGGGTGCCGCAGGGCAAGGCGCTGGACCTCGTCGAGGCCTCGCCGGTCGAGGGCTTCGACGCCCGCTATGTCGGCGGCAGCGACTATGCGGTGATCGCCGGGGCGGACGTGGTCATCGTCACCGCCGGCGTTCCGCGTAAGCCGGGGATGAGCCGCGACGACCTGATCGGCGTCAACACCGGGGTGATGGAGCAGGTCGGCGCTGGCATCCGCCAGCATTGCCCCGACGCGTTCGTCATCTGCATCACCAATCCGCTCGACGCCATGGTCGGCGTGCTGCGCGAGGCGGCGGGCCTGGCGCCGGCCAAGTGCGTCGGCATGGCCGGCGTGCTCGACAGCGCCCGCTTCCGCTATTTCCTGGCCGAGGAATTCGGCGTGTCGGTCGAGGACGTCACCGCCTTCGTGCTCGGCGGCCACGGCGACTCCATGGTGCCGCTGGTGCGCTATTCCACCGTCGCCGGCATCCCGGTGCCGGACCTGGTCGCCATGGGCTGGACCACGCAGGCGAAGATCGACGCCATCGTGCAGCGCACCCGCGACGGCGGGGCGGAAATCGTCGGCCTGCTGAAGACCGGGTCGGCGTTCTATGCGCCGGCCTCGTCCGCCATTGCCATGGCCGAATCCTACCTGCGCGACAAGAAGCGGGTGCTGCCCTGCGCCGCCCATCTTTCCGGCCAGTACGGCGTCAGCGACCTCTATGTCGGCGTGCCGGTGGTGATCGGCGCCGGCGGGGTGGAGAAGGTGATCGAGATCGCGCTGAACGCGTCCGAGAAGGCGGCTTTCGAGGCCTCCGTCGCCGCGGTCCGCGGCCTGGTCGACGCGACCGAGAAGATGCGCGCGGCCAAGACGTGAGGCCGGGCCCGGCCGTGTCGGTGCCGGCGTCGCAATTGATTCACCGGTTCGTGGAACACTTCGGGTCCGTCCCGCAACGCGCAGGATCGCCACATGAATATCCATGAATACCAGGCAAAGGAACTGTTGCGCCGGTTCGGCGTGGCGACGCCCAGCGGCGGCGTGGCCTACACCCCCGACGAGGCGGTCAAGGTGGCCGAGGGCCTCGGCGGGCCGGTGTGGGTGGTCAAGTCGCAGATCCACGCCGGCGGCCGCGGCGCCGGCCGGTTCAAGAACGACCCCGACGGCAAGGGCGGCGTCCGCGTGGTCAAGTCGATCGACGACGTGCGCGCCAACGCCCAGGCGATGCTGGGCCAGGTGCTGGTCACCAAGCAGACCGGCCCGGCGGGCAAGGAGGTCAAGCGCATCTATGTCGAGGGCGGGTGCGACATCGCCCGCGAGCTCTATCTCAGCCTGCTGATCGACCGCGCCAGCAGCCGGGTGACGGTGATCGCGTCGGCCGAGGGCGGCATGGACATCGAGGAGGTCGCGGCGACGCGGCCGGAGGCGATCACCAAGGTTGCCATCGACCCCGCCGTCGGCATGCAGCCGTTCCATGCGCGCCGCGTGGCGTTCGGGCTGGGGCTGAAGGGCGGCGAGGTCAAGTCCGCCACCAAGTTCCTGATCGCGATGTACAAGGCCTTCACCGACCTCGACGCCAGCCTGGTCGAGGTCAACCCGCTGGTGGTGACCGGCGCCGGCGAGGTGCTGGCGCTCGATGCCAAGATGAACTTCGACGACAACGCGCTGTTCCGCCATCCGGACGTGGCCGACCTGCGCGACGAGGACGAGGAGGACCCGACCGAGGTCGAGGCCGCCCGCCACGAGCTGAACTACGTCAAGCTGGACGGCAACATCGGCTGCATGGTCAACGGCGCCGGCCTCGCCATGGCGACGATGGACATCATCAAGCTGCACGGCGGCGAGCCGGCCAACTTCCTGGACGTCGGCGGCGGCGCGACCAAGGAGCGGGTGACGACCGCGTTCAAGATCATCCTGTCCGATCCGAACGTCGAAGCGATCCTGGTCAACATCTTCGGCGGCATCATGCGCTGCGACGTCATCGCCGAAGGCATCGTCGCGGCGGCGCGCGAGATCAGTCTGAACGTGCCGCTGGTGGTGCGGCTGGAGGGCACCAACGTGGAGCTGGGCAAGAAGATCCTGGCGGAATCCGGCCTGCCGATCCTGGCCGGCGACGACCTTGCCGACGGCGCCCGCAAGGCGGTCGCCGCGGTCAAGAACGCAGCCTGAGGAGCGGCAGGATGGCGGTACTGGTCAACAAGGACACCAAGGTCATCTGCCAGGGCTTCACCGGCAGCCAGGGCACCTTCCATTCCGAGCAGGCGATCGCCTACGGCACCCGCATGGTCGGCGGCGTCACGCCGGGCAAGGGCGGCGAGACCCACCTCGACCTGCCGGTGTTCGACACCGTGCACCAGGCCGTGGCCGCCACCGGCGCCGACGCCAGCGCGATCTATGTGCCGCCGCCGTACGCGGCCGACGCGATCCTGGAGGCGATCGACGCCGCGGTGCCGCTTGTGGTGTGCATCACCGAGGGCATTCCGGTGCTGGACATGGTGCGGGTCAAAAGGGCGTTGATGGGCTCGAAAACGCGCCTGATCGGCCCTAACTGTCCCGGTGTGATCACGCCGGAGGCCTGCAAGATCGGCATCATGCCCGGACACATCCACCGCAAGGGCCGGGTCGGCATCGTGTCGCGCTCGGGCACGCTGACCTATGAGGCGGTGGCGCAGACCACCGCGGCCGGGCTCGGCCAGTCGACCTGCATCGGCATCGGCGGCGACCCGGTCAACGGCACGAACTTCATCGACTGCCTGGAGTTGTTCCTGGGCGACCCGGAGACCGAGGCGATCATCATGATCGGCGAGATCGGCGGCTCGGCCGAGGAGGAGGCGTGCGACTTCCTTAAGAAATCCGCGGTAAAGAAGCCGGTCGCCGGCTTCATCGCCGGGGTGACCGCACCGCCGGGGCGGCGCATGGGCCACGCCGGCGCGATCATTTCGGGCGGTACCGGCGGCGCGCCGGGCAAGCTCGAGGCGATGCGCGGCGCCGGCGTCGTGGTGGCGGATTCGCCGGCCGGGCTGGGCGAGGCGATAGTGAAGGCGATGGGGCGCTAGCCGGACCGACAGACCGGCGCCGATTTGCCCCGAGCGGAGACGAGACGATGGATACGACGTCGTTCCTGAACGGGCAGAACGCGACCTATATCGCGCAGCTCTACGAGCGTTTCATCCGCGAACCGGGCAGCGTGGACCCGGAGTGGCGTCAGTTCTTCGGCGGTCTCAACGACGACGAGGCGGCGCTGCTGGGCGAGCTGCACGGCGCCAGCTGGGCGCCGAAGGACGCCGCGGTGATCGGCGTTGCGCTGAACGGCGGCGCCAACGGCGCGGCCCCGGCGGCCGCAACCAACGGCGGGCTGGCGGCCGGTTATCCGGCGCCGGCGATGCCGGCCGAGCAGATCCGCCGCGCCACGCTCGACGCCATCCGCGCGCTGATGCTGATCCGCGCCTATCGCGTGCGCGGGCATCTGGAGGCCAAGCTCGATCCGCTGGACTGAGCAAGCCCGAGCCGCACCCGGAGCTCGATCCGCGCACCTACGGCTTCGGCGACGCCGACATGGACCGGCCGATCTTCATCAACTACGTGCTCGGGCTGGAGACGGCGACGCTGCGCCAGATCATGTCGGTGGTCACCCAGACCTACTGCGGCAAGATCGGCGTCGAGTTCATGCACATCCAGGACCCGGACGAGAAGGCCTGGATCCAGGAGCGCATCGAGGGCGCGCGCAACCAGACCGATTTCACCGAGAGGGGCAAGAAGGCGATCCTCGACCGGCTGACCGCCGCCGAGGTGTTCGAGACCTTCCTCGACAAGAAATACACCGGCACCAAGCGTTTCGGCCTGGACGGCGCGGAATCGCTGATCCCGGCGCTGGAGCAGATCATCAAGCGCGGCGGCCAGCTCGGCGTGCGCGAGATCGTGCTGGGCATGGCCCACCGCGGCCGGCTGAATGTGCTGGCCAATGTGATGGGCAAGCCCTATCGGGCGATCTTCTCCGAATTCCAGGGTAGCCCGGCGACGCCGGACGACGTCCAGGGCTCCGGCGATGTCAAATACCACCTCGGCACCTCGTCGGACCGCGAGTTCGACGGCAATATCGTCCACCTGTCGCTGACCGCCAATCCGTCGCATCTGGAGGCGGTGAACACGGTCGTGCTGGGCAAGTGCCGCGCCAAGCAGCGCCAGCGCAACGACACCGAGCGCGACCAGGTGATGCCGCTGCTGCTGCACGGCGACGCCGCCTTCGCCGGCCAGGGCCTGGTGGCGGAGACGCTCGACATGTCGGGGCTGAAGGGCTACCGCGTCGGCGGCTGCATCCACGTCATCATCAACAACCAGATCGGCTTCACCACCTCGCCGACCTACAGCCGCACAGGGCCCTATTGCTCGGAGGTGGCCAAGATCGTCCAGGCGCCGATCTTCCACGTCAACGGCGACGACCCGGAAGCGGTGGTGCACGTCGCGCGCATCGCCATGGAATTCCGCCAGAAGTTCAAGCGGGACGTGGTGATCGACATGTTCTGCTATCGCCGCCACGGCCACAACGAGGGCGACGAGCCGTCCTTCACCCAGCCGCTGATGTATGCGGCGATCCGCAACCATCCGACCACCCGCAGCATCTATGCCGAGCAGCTGACCAAGAGCGGCGTGGTCGAGCCGGGCTTCGCCGACGGCAACGTGCAGCAGTGGATCGACCGGCTGGAGCAGGATTTCGACGGCGCCGGCAGCTACAAGCCGAACAAGACCGACTGGCTGGAGGGCCGCTGGTCGGGCATGGCAGTGGCCAGCGGCGAGGCGCGGCGCGGGGTGACCGCGGTCGGCACCGAGGTGCTGCGCCAGGTCGGCTTCCAGATGACCGAGATCCCCAGCCACATCAACGTCCATCCGAAGCTGCAGCGCGTGCTGAAGAACCGCCGCGAGGCGATCGAGCAGGGCAGCGGCATCGACTGGGCGACGGCTGAGCATCTCGCCTACGGCACCCTGCTGATCGAGGGCGTGCCGGTGCGGCTGTCCGGCCAGGACAGCGGCCGCGGTACCTTCAGCCAGCGCCATGCGGTGATCGTCGACCAGGAGAACGAGGACCGCTTCGTGCCGCTGAACAGCCTCAGCTTCGGCCAGGCGCCGTTCGAGGTGATCGACAGCCCGCTGTCGGAGGCGGGCGTGCTGGGCTTCGAATACGGCTATTCGCTGGCCGAGCCGCACTGCCTGGTGATCTGGGAGGCGCAGTTCGGCGATTTCGCCAACGGCGCCCAGGTGATCATCGACCAGTTCATCAGCTCCGGCGAATCCAAGTGGCAGCGCATGTGCGGCCTGGTGATGCTGCTGCCGCACGGGTTCGAGGGGCAGGGCCCGGAACACAGTTCCGCCCGGCTGGAGCGCTATCTGCAGCTGTGCGGCGACGACAACATGCAGGTTGTCAACTGCACCACGCCGGGGAACTACTTCCACGTGCTGCGGCGCCAGATCCATCGCGACTTCCGCAAGCCGCTGATTGTGATGACGCCGAAGTCGCTGCTGCGCCACAAGCGCTGCATATCCGACCTCGCGGAGATGGCCGATGGCTCGACCTTCCATCGCGTCCTCTACGAGAACGACCCGCCGTACAAGCCGAAGGACGTGAAGCGGGTCGTGCTGTGCTCGGGCAAGGTCTACTACGACCTGTTGGAAGAGCGCGAAAAGCGCGGGGGCAAGGAGGTGGCGCTGCTCAGGCTGGAGCAGCTCTATCCCTTCCCCGACGGCCCGCTGAAGGAGGAACTGTCCAAATACCCGAAGGCCGAGGTGGTCTGGTGCCAGGAGGAACCCAAGAACATGGGCGCCTGGACCTTCGCCGACCCCCTGCTGGAGGACCTGCTGACCGAGCTCGGCGGCAAGTCGAAGCGGGCACGCTATGTCGGCCGCAAGGCCACGGCGTCGCCGGCGACCGGCCTGCTGTCGCGCCACGTCAAGGAACAGAACGCGCTGGTCGACGAAGCGCTCACCCTCTGACTTGCCAGCCAGGCGAGCCGATCATGACTGAGGTCATTGCATGACGACGGAAATCACGGTGCCCACGCTGGGCGAATCGGTGGTCGAGGCGACGGTCGCCAAGTGGCTGAAAGCCGTTGGCGACAGCGTCGAGACCGACGAGGCGCTGGTGGAACTGGAGACCGAGAAAGTGACCGTGGAGGTCAACGCCCCCCATGCCGGGGTGCTGGCCGACATCGCGGTTGGCGAGGGCGAGGACGTCGCCGTCGGCGCGCTGCTGGGCCACCTCGACGAGCAGGGCGCCAAGGGCGCGGCCGCGCCGAAGCCGGCCGCCAAGGCGGCGCCGGCCAAGGGCAACGGTGCCGCCAAGGGCGACGACGACACCGTCGACATCGTCGTGCCCACGCTGGGCGAGTCCGTCACCGAAGCCACGGTCGCGAAGTGGTTCAAGGGCGTCGGCGAGGCGGTCGAGGCCGACGAGGCCATCGTCGAGTTGGAGACCGAGAAGGTGACGGTCGAGGTGAACGCGCCGGCGGCCGGCGTGATCGCCGCGGTGGCGGCGAAGGAGGGCAGCGACGTCGCGGTCGGCGGCCTCCTGGGCAAGCTGCAGGTCGGCGCGGGCGCCGCGCCCAAGGCACAGCAGGCGGCGAAGCCGGCCGCCGCGCCGAAGGCGGAGCAGGCTGCCAAGCCGGCCGCGAAGGAAGCGGCGCCGGCGCCGGCCGCCAAGGCCGACTCCGCTGCGGCGATGGCGGCGAAGGCCAACATGGCGCACCCGCTGGCCCCTGCCGTGCGCAAGCTGGTCGACGAGCACAATCTCGACCCTGCCGCGATCCCGGCCACCGGCAAGGACGGCCGGCTGACCAAGGCCGATGTGCAGGACTATCTGGAGGCGCGCCGCGCCCGGCCGGCCCCGGCCCCGGCAGCCGCCCAGCCGGTCGCGGCCGCACCGCTGCCGCCGCGTGAGGAGCGCGCCGACGAGCAGCGGGTGCGGATGACACGCCTGCGCCAGCGCATCGCCCAGCGCCTGAAGGAGGCGCAGAACACGGCGGCGATGCTGACCACCTTCAACGAGGTCGACATGACCGCGGTGATGGCGCTGCGCAACCAGTACAAGGACGCGTTCGAGAAGAAGCACGGCGTGCGGCTCGGCTTCATGTCGTTCTTCGTCAAGGGGGCGATCGAGGCGCTGAAGGAGCTGCCGGCGGTCAACGCCGAGATCTACGGCGACGAGCTGATCTACAAGAACTACTACGACATCGGCGTCGCGGTCGGCACGCCGCAGGGTCTGGTGGTGCCGGTGCTGCGCGGCGCCGACTCGATGAGCTTCGCCGAGATCGAGGGCGCGATCGTCGACATGGCGGTGCGGGCGCGCGACGGCAAGCTGTCGATGGCCGAGCTGACCGGTGGCACCTTCACCATCACCAACGGCGGCGTCTACGGCTCGCTCCTGTCGACCCCGATCATCAACCCGCCGCAGTCGGGCATCCTCGGCATGCACAAGATCCAGCAGCGACCGATGGAAGTCGGCGGCAAGATCGAGCTGCGGCCGATGATGTATGTCGCGCTGAGCTACGACCACCGCATCATCGACGGCCGCGAGGCGGTGACCTTCCTGGTGCGCATCAAGGAAGCGATCGAGGATCCGGCGCGGCTGCTGGTCGGCGTTTAGCCGGGCATCGAATTGCCCCATTCGTCGTGCCGGATTCCGGCGCGATCGGCAATGGGAGCGTCATGCCGCTACACAGGAGTCCGGCCTGGCTTTTCGCCATCCTCGGCTTGGCGCAGCCGGCGCAGGCCGAGCGCATTCCGCCATTCGCGGCGCAGTTCGGCATTTGGGCGGTGCGCTGCGACCAGTGCAACGACGATGAGGAAAGCATCTGCGCGCTGAGCGGTCGCACCGGCAGCGGCTGGCTGGTGCTGCGGCCGATCGGCGACGAGACCGAACCCGTCCCGCCGCTGGCGATGGAGTATCTGCCGGTGCGCGAACTGCGGTTCGAGACCCGCGGCACGCTCAGCGTGACAGTGGACGACCTGGCCCTGGCGACGCTGGCCGACCCCGACATCGTCTATCTGGCGATGAGCGGCGGGCTCTATGTCGAGGCGCCGGCAACCGCGGCATTGCTGCCAACCCTGCGTGCCGGCCGCACGCTCGGGATGACGTTCCGCGACGAGGACGGCGCCCAATCGGCCGCATTCCCGCTCGACGGTTTCGATGCGGCGCTGCGCGCGATGATGGCGCAGCTGCCGATCCCGCGGCCGACGGCGGCGGAACGGGCCGCCTTCGGCTGCGAGGGTTGAGCCGGCCTACAGGTGCTCCGGCCGCGGCACGCCGGCCATGCGGCCCGCGGGCGTCGCCTTCCAGCCGTCGGCGGCGGGCTCGATCAGGCCCAGGATCTGCAGCCGCTCGATATGCTCCGCCGGGAAATCGGGTGCCATGTCGCCGTTGACGATGTGCTGCAGCGTTTCCCGCTCCTGATCGGTGATCTTGCTCATCGCGTGCCGGTTCCCTTCGCTGTCCCGCCCGGGCGTCCTGGTCCGCCGGCCGTCGGCGAAGGCTCGGGCTTCGGCCGGTCGGCGGCATTGACGTGCATCAATCGGGGGCGAGGGATGTACTGCCGCTCGGTGCCGCGCGGCGCGCAGGGCCGGAAGGACGGCCGGAAAAGAACGCGCCGCGAGTCCGGGCGGACGTCGCGGCGCGTGTCGGCTCGGGGATCAGCCCTGCGGGCCTTCCGGATAGAACGGGGTCGGCTCGTAGCCATTGCCGCCGCCGCCGACGCTGATGTGCCACTGGCGGTCGCAGATCTTCACGACGCCGGATTCGAAGTACTCGTAGTGGCCGCTGCCGCCGGCGCTGAACAGGCCGCCGAGCGCCTTGCCGACCGCCTGGATCGCCTTGCCGAGCCAGGAGAAGAAGCCCTTGTTGGCCTGGTCGAGCGCGATCGCCTGCTCGGTGACTGGCTGGGTGATGTTGAAGCCCTCGGCCGCCAAGTTGGCGGTCGCGGCGGCGCGCAGGCCGGGCATCACGCTGTCGGCGTCGGCCAGCGATTCGGCGCAGTAGCCGGCCGCGATCCACGCCCTTGCGATGTTGTTGGCCTGGTTCTGGTTGACGGCGCCGGTGAAGGCGATCCGCTCGGCCAGCAGATGGTGGATGCCGCGCTGGTCGCCGGTCAGGCAATAGGCATAGGTCATCGCCCGGACGCGGGCGTTGACCGGCAGGTCGATCATGCCGGACTCGGCTGCCGCCATCGAGGCGCCGCCGAACAGGACCAACAGGGCAAGTAGCGCGCGTTTTAGCATTTCGACTCTCCAGTGCTGGGGGGAATTCCGGGGCCCCCGGGGTGATTCCATGCGACGGTGCGATGCTGCCCCGGAATATCGGGAAGCGTAAAGAGGTAGCATCGCGCTTTGATACGACCCGCTCGCCGAATACCTGCGGCCCGAAATCAAAAAAGTTCTTTCACTGCCTGTGCGTACAATCACAGCGTGTCATTTTTTTGCCGCAATGCTTGTTTGACTTCGTCGGCTTGCTGCTGCGCTGGACGCGTGCGCCGCCGCGCTTCATCCGGCGACGAATTCGGTGATCGGGCAGTCCGGGAGGAGTTGCCTGGCGCTGTCCTCGACGTCGATGCGGTGATGCACCGAGAGCACGTGCGAGAGCCCGTCGCCGTCCGACAGCGGCAGGTCGATCCCGAGCACCTTGATGAACGACCGGTTGTGCTGGGTCAGGTAGCCGGAGGCGATGCCGATGAACGGTGCACGGTCCATCTCCGCGAAATATTGCAGTTCGACCCGATGCCACAGCGCCGGCTCGACCGACGCCTCGCCCAGGGTGTTGTTGGTGTAGTCGATGCCCCACCATCGGGTCAGTGTGGTTCCCCACAGCGTGTAGCGCAGGTCGAACGGGTCGCGCTCGACCTTCGCGATGAAGATCTGGCCGAGCCAGCCGACGAAGTCGTAGAAATCGAGATCCTTGCGGGCCGGCAGCCGGCGGCCATCCTTGCGCCGGCTCTGCCAGGTGGCGACCAGGCCCTCGAACAGGCCGAACCGCTCCGGTTCCGTATCCAGCGGGCACATGCCGTATTCCCAGTCGACGCTCATCGCCGCGGCGCCGGCGTCACGCCGGAAAGGTCTCGAGGAAACGACGCTCTCCGTCCGGCGTGAATGCGACGACCCGGCTGCCGGCGCGGCGTCGCGCCCAGCCCTGCGCCTCGATGTGCGCGAGCAGGGCGGCGCCGAGGCTGCCGGCCAGATGGGTGCGGCGCGCGCTCCAGTCCAGGCACGGGCGGCACAGCGGCCTGCGGCCGCGTTCGAGCCGGGCGAGGTCGATGCCAAGCCCGGCGACGAAGGCCCGGCCGGCGCCGCTCAGGCCCAGGTCGCCGGCCCGGTGCGACAGGAACCGGCGCGCCGCCAGGCTGTCGTAGAGGTGCACGCCGAGGTCGCCGGCAAGATGGTCGTAGCAGACCCGCGCCTTGCGCATTGCCGGGTCGGTGGGTCCGGTGCGCGAGCGCAAGAGCCCGCGGCGGGCGGCCAGGCCCATCACGGCCTCCAGCACCGCGCCGACCTCTGCGTCGGCCAGGGTGAAATAGCTGTGGCGGCCCTGGCGGCGGCGCGCGAGCAGACCGGCCTCCTCCAGCCTGGCGAGATGGGCGCTGGCGGTCGGCGCGCCGACCCCGGCTTCCGCCGCCAGTTCGCTTGCCGTCAGTGCCTTGCCGGCCACCAGCGCAGTCAGCATGTTGGCCCGCGCCGGGTCGCCGATCAGCGCGCCGATGCGGGCGATGTCGGGCCCTTCCTTCATGCTTCGACGATAAACGAAGCGTTGTCGTGCGACAATCGGGTAGGAAGTTGCGAACGGACCGGGTTGGCCGGGCCGACGCAGCCGGCGCCGGCATGGGCCGCACCGGGCGGGAAAGGGTCGGTCATGGGACGGGGAATCGCGCATGCGGCATGACGCGCGGGCGGTCGCCGCCGACACGGCGAGCGGGCCGGCCGCAGGTGCGGCGCGGCAGCGGACGCGGCTGCCGCTGGAACTGGCCCTGCTGGCGCTGCTGGCGCTGCTGTGGGGCTCGTCCTACCTGTTCACCAAGGTGGCGGTTGCCGATCTTCCGCCGGTGACGCTGGTTGCCGTGCGCGTGTCGGTGGCGGCGCTGTTCCTGCTCGCCGTGCTGCAGTGGCGCGGCGAGCGGCTGCCGCGCGACCGGCGCACCTGGGGCATGCTGCTGGTGCAGGCGATGCTCAACAGCATCGTCGCCTGGACCGTGCTGGCCTGGGGCCAGGCCCGGGTCGACAGCGGGCTTGCTGCCGTCCTCAACTCGACCTCGCCGCTGTGGGTGTTCCTGATCTCCTGTGCGCTGCCCGGCCACGGGCCGGCCGGGCTGCGGCCGCTGGCCGGCGTCGTCCTGGGCCTCGGCGGCGTGGTGCTGATCGTCGGGGTCGACGCGCTGGCCGGCCTCGGCGCACAGGTCGCCGGGCAGCTGGCGGCGCTGGGCGGGGCGGTGCTCTACGGCGGCGCCGCGATCTACGGCCGGCGCTTCGCCCACCTGCCGCCGGCGGCGACCGCTGCCGGCGCGATGCTGTGGGCGAGCGCGGTGCTGGTGCCGGCCAGCCTGGCGCTGGATCGGCCTTGGACCTTGGCGCCGTCGTTGGAGGCGGCCGCGGCGGCCCTGGCCCTGGGCGTGCTGAGCACCGGCATCGCGCTGATGCTGTATTTCCGCCTGGTCCGCACGCTCGGCTCGATGGGTGTCGCCAGCCAGGCCTTTCTGCGCGCCGGCGTCGGCGTCGGGCTCGGTGTCGTGCTGCTGGGCGAGACGGTGACGCCGGTGGTCGCGGCCGGCGTCGCGCTGGCGATCCTCGGCGTGGCGCTGATCAACTGGCCGCGCCGGAGCCGGCGATAGACCGCGGCTGCTGCAGGGTTGCGCATGGCCGCCGGCTGGGCTTGTTTACGGTCGAGCCGTCGCCACCATGAGGAACCTGCCCGATGCGAATCGTTCTGCTGGCCGTCGCCGTTGCCGGCACCCTGCTCTCCGCCGGCGCCGCCCAGGCCGACCAGCGCTGCCGCCAGGCGCGGCTGACCTTTTTCAACGAGACCGGCGAGCCGATCCGGATCTTCCGTTTCCGCTACTACGACATCGAGGACCAGGTCATGCGGACCAACGACATCCTAAACGCCGACATCGCGGCCGGCGGTGCGGTCACGGTCTACGAGACCCTGGAATATGTGGGCAACGAGGCGATCGGCGACGTCTCGGTGCAGTTCCGCATCGGGCCGGACGGCGGCCGGATGTGGAGCGACCCGAACCCCGCCAGCGTCACCCGCTGCACGACCCACGAGAGCATCAGCCACATTGTGACGCTGCCCTGATGGCGGCGCGGCCCGCGAACGGCCGGCTCAGCCGCCGACCATCAGCCTGACGATCTCGTCGCCGTCGACCTCGTCGATCCGCCGCTCGCCGGCGACCTCGCCGCGGCGCAGCACCACGATGCGGTCGGCCGCGGTCTTGATGTCGATCAGGTTGTGCGAAATGAACAGGATCGCCACGCCCTGCGCCTTCAGCCGCTCGATCAGCGCCATCACCTTGCGCTGCTCCGGCACGCCCAGCGCCGCGGTCGGCTCGTCCATGATCAGGATCTCGGCGTTCCAGTAGATCGCGCGGCCGATCGCCACGGCCTGGCGCTGGCCGCCGCTGAGCGTGCGCACCGGCCGGTCGAGCCGGTGGATGTCCATATCCAGCGTCTCGATGGCGTCGTGGGCCAGCGCGCGCATGCGCCGGCGGTCGAGCACCGGCACGCCGAGCAGCCGGGTCTTCAACTCGCGGCCGAGGAAGACGTTCTCGCCGACGTCGAGGTTGTCGGCCAGCGCCAGGTCCTGGTAGATCGTTTCGATGCCCATGTCGCGGGCCTGGCGCGGGTTGTCGAAATGGCGGGCAACGCCCTTGTAGACGATCTCGCCCTCGTCGGGCTTGTGCACGCCGGAGACGGCCTTGATCAGCGTCGACTTGCCGGCGCCGTTGTCGCCGGCCAGCGCCAGCACCTCGCCGCGCCACAGGTCGAACGACACGTTGCTCAGCGCGGTGACTCCGCCGAAGCGCTTGGTGACGCCGCGCACCGACAGGATCGGCTCGCCGTCGTGGTTCAGGGCGGCTGCGGCCTGGCCCATCACCCCTCCTCGCTGGTGCGTTCGCCGGTCAGCTTGCTGCGCGACTGGTCGATCAGCACCGAGATGATGATGACGAAGCCGACGCCGATGAACTGGTAGAACGGCGGCAGATTGATGAAGACGAGGCCGTATTCGATCACCGCGATGATCAGCGAGCCGATTAGCGTGCCGATCAAGTTGCCGGAACCGCCGAACAGGCTGGCCCCGCCGATCACCACCGCGGCGATGGCATTCAGCAGCAGCGGCTCGCCGGCGTCGGGCGAGCCGGCGGAAAAGCGGCCGGAGTAGATGATGCCGGCGATGCCGGCGAACAGCGCGGCCAGGACGTAGAGATAGACGGTCTGGCGCTTGACCTTGACCCCGGCGCGGACCGCGGCGGCCCGGTTGCCGCCGATGGCGTAGGTGTACTGGCCGAAGCGGGTCTGGCGCAGCACATAGTGCATGGCCAGCAGCAGGGCGACGGCGATCAGGATCGGCAGCGGCAGCTCGCCGAACAGACGCATGTTGCCGATGTCGAACAGGATGCCCTCGCGGTTGTCGATCGGCACGCGGGTGCCGTCGGCGACCAGATAGCCGACGCCGCGGGCGACGCCGTACATGCCCAGGGTGCCGATGAACGGCGGCACCCGCAGCCAGGCGATCAGGAAGCCGTTGACGACGCCGATGACCGTGCAGCCGGCCAGCGTCACCACGACGGCGCCGAAGAAGCCCAGGCCGGCGCCGGCCAGCGGCTCCAGCAGGTTGACGAACAGCGCGACGACGACCGAGGCGAAGCCGACGGTGAAGCCGACCGAAAGGTCGATGCCGCCGGAGATGATGACGAAGGTCTGGCCCATCGCGATCAGCAGCGGCAGCACCGCGTAGACGCCGATGGAGCGCAGGTTGTGGGTGTTGAAGACGAACGAGGTGCCGACGTCGATCTGCGCCCAGACCTCGAAGAAGACGAGCAGCAGCAGCAGGAACAGCCACGACCACGCGCTGGTCAGGAACTCGACCAGGCGCGACGGGCCGGCGATATGGGGGGTGGCGACGGTCTGTGCGGTCATGGCGCGGCGGCGAAGCGGGGCGCGGGCATGGCTGCCCGCGCCCCGGCTGCGACGGTTGCGGCTATTCGCTGTAGATGAACTTCTGCACCTCGGGGTCGTCGACATTCGAGGCGTCGATGACCGTGAAGCCGGTGCCGATCGCGATCGGAATCGACTGGCCGGTCAGGTGGGCATAGGCGCTGACCACGCCGTAATAGCCGATCTCGGCCGGGTGCTGGGCGATCGCCATGTCGACCAGGCCGGACTTGATGTCGTCGACGATCGACTGCGGCGCGTCGAAGGCGACGACGCGGACCTCGCCGGTCGTGCCGGAGGCGCGCACGCCGTTGGCCGCGCCGACGGCGGAGAACAGGTTGGCGCCGAACACGCCGGCCAGGTCGGGGTTGCGGGCCAGCACCGCCTCGAACTGCGAGGCCGCCTTGTTGGCGTCGTCCTCGTTATACTGCGTCTCCAGCACGTGGATGTCCGGGAAATGCTCGGCCATCTCCAGCTTGAATCCCTCCTCGCGCTGGTCGGTGGTGGAGATGCCGGGGTTCACGTTCGAGACATAGACCGATCCGGTCCCGCCGATCGCTTCGGCCAGCGCCCGCGCCGCGATGCGGCCGCCCAGCACGTTGTCGGAGGCGATGTAGCTGAGCGGGAAGTCGCCGTCGCCGCTGCCGTCCTGGTACATGCCGTCGTCGATGAAGGTGTCGACGGTGATCACCGGAATGCCGGCCTCGACCGCCTGGCGCAGCGGCTCGACCAGCTGCACCTTGTCGGTCGGCGCGATCAGGATCGCGTCGGGCTGGCGCGCGATCACGGCGTCCAGCACCGGCACCTGCAGGGTCGGGTTGAACTCGGGTGCGCCCTGGAACAGCAGCTCGACGCCCAGCGCGTCGGCTGCATGCCGCGCCCCGCGCTCCATGGTGATGTAGAAGGCGTCGGTGGTCAGCCCGGGGATCAGTGCGATGGTCATCTCCTGGGCCGAGGCGGACAGCGCCGTTCCGGCGACCAGCGTTCCGGCGACGACGGCGGCCGCCAGGGGGGCTTTGCGATACATCTGATTTTCCTCCCGTTTTTTTCCCGTGCCGCCACGCGGGCTGCACGAGCGGCCTATAGAACCGACGTCGCGGTTGGGAGGCAAGGCCGAATTGGTCGGACCACTTGCGGAGCGGCTCGACTGGCCCCGAACGGAAGCGGGGCGCCCGCAGGCGCCCCGTCCGGATTCCAGTCCGTGCGGGCCGGACGTCAGGCCGCCTTGACGCTGGTCAGGAAGCGGGTGACCGTGGTGCGCAGGTGCTCCGCATTCCGGGCAAGCTCGGCCGAGGTCGAGCTGACCTGGGTCGACGCCGCGCCGGTGCTCTGCGCCGCCTCGTTGACCAGGATAATGTTCTGCGCCACCTCCTGGGTGCCCTGCGTGGCCTCCTGGATGTTGCGCGCGATCTCCTGGGTCGCGGCGTTCTGCTCCTCGACCGCGGCCGCAACGGCGGCGGCGGTCTGCGACAGCGAGCCGATGCGCTCGACGATGAGCTCGATCGACTGCACCGATGCCCCGGTGCGCTGCTGCATCTGACGGATCTGCTCCGCGATCTCGTCGGTCGCCTTGGCCGTCTGGTTGGCCAGGCTCTTCACCTCCGAGGCGACAACCGCAAAGCCCTTGCCGGCATCGCCGGCACGCGCGGCCTCGATGGTCGCATTCAGGGCCAGCAGGTTGGTCTGCTCGGCAATGGCGTTGATCAGGTCGATGACGGTGCCGACCTTGGTCGCCTGATCGGCCAGGCCGCGCACCTCCACGGTGCTGGTCGATGCCGACTCCGACGCCTCGCGGGCGAGCTCGGTCTGTTGCTGGACCTGGCGCGAGATCTCGCTGATCGAGGCCGTGAGCTCCTCGGTCGCGGACGCGACAGTCTGCACGTTGGCGCTCGCCTCCTCGGATGCGGCCGCCACCGTGGCGGCCTGGGCCGAGGTCTCTTCCGCCGTGGCGCTGAGGTCCCTTGCCGTCGTGTTCATCTGGGTCGAGGCGGAAGCCACGCTGTTCAGCATGCCCTCGACCGTGCGCTCGAAATCACGCGTCAGCGATTCGATCCGCTCCGCCCGCGCTTCGCGCGCCGCCTGCGCCTTCTTGGCTTCGGCCTGCAGCTGGTCGTTGCGGATCATGCTCTCCTTGAAGACCAGTACGGCCTTGGCCATGTCGCCCATCTCGTCGCGGCGCTCGGTGGCGGGGATCTCGGTGGCTCGGTCGCCGCCGGCGAGCTGGGTCATGGCTCCGGTCATCGCGATGACCGGCTGGGCGACGGAGCGGCCGATGACCCAGGCGATGACGGCGCCGAGGATCAGGGCAAGGGCAGCGACCCCGGCGACGAGGATCTCTGCCAGGGCAATGCCGGACTTGGTTTCCCACTTAATCGCGGCCTCGACCTCGAGGGCATGCTCGATCAGCCAGTCGATGTCGGCGATGATCGTTGCCGTCAGCGCCGGCATGCGCTCATGGGTCAGCGCGTGCAGCGCCTCCTGATCGTGCACGACCGTCGCGAAAGCCTCGCGGTAGGCCGCGAACTGGGTGGCCGTATCCTCGACCAAGGCCCGGCCGTCGCTGTCGCGGATCGCCGTGCGAAGGCCTTCGATCAAACGCTCGACCTCGGCGAACTCGGCCTCGGCACGGACGACGTGATCGCGGTTGCCGGGCTCGGCCAGCAGCAGCGTCGTGGCTACCTGGGCCATAAGCACGTGTTCCAGGGTGGTGTGCCCCAAGGTCGCGGCGTCGGCGTTGCCGTCCGTTACATGGCCGACGATTTGCTCCAGATCGTGCACCATCTGCTCGCCGGCCGGATTCAGCACGTCGTGGACCAGGGCGTCGAGATGGCCACGGTCGGTTCGGACGGCGTCGAAATCGGCCAGATAGGCCGCGACGTTGTCCCGCACCGCCGCGATTCGCGCGGTCACCTCCGGTCCGGTGGCGACGTCTGCCGACTTCGCCATCTCGGCGACCAGGACATCCGCGGTTTCGACCGCCGCCTGCGCCGCTTCGGCTTCGCCCGTGTTGGCGAAGTCGTGCACTTCGGTGCGCAGCCGCAGGAACTCCGTTTCGACCCGCGATACGGCGCCGGCGAACTCGACCTCGTGCGAGAACGCGTCGACGCTGCGCGAAACGCTGAAGAATCGCCAGATGGCGAAGGCATCCGCCAACAGCATGACGACAAGCACGGCACCGAAGCCGGCAGCGATCCGCTTGCGGACCTTCATGTTGTTGAGCGACGCGAGAATTGAGGCGGTCATGGCATGCGATCCCTTATGCAATCGTCCGGGGGAGGGATGTCAGGACGCGCCGCCGACCCCGCACGGGGCCCGCAGCAGGTTGTGACGGTTGCGTGGCCAAAGCGGCAACGCTGCCGGTGCAGGCACCTGATCTCGTGCGCGCTCGTTCTGCGGAGCGTCGCCCCCTGTCCGCACGCAGACCGCCGGCGGTACACGGCGCATTGCGCAAGTCGTGCAACGCCGCGCGCGCCGCGGCGCCTGGGACCAGGGGAAGGCACAGCATCGTACATCTCCGATGCGACCCGCATCGACGGGCCGACGGGTGGGTTGCCCCCGAGTTTGCCGCCCACCAGTAAAAAGAATATTTCGAGCCGAAACTATCTGCGGTTTGCCGAAGATCACGCCATGCGCCGCGCGACTATTCTCGCAAGTCCTGCATGTAGAATTGGATCCGGCGTGACGCTCGGGATCAACGCCGCCATGAAAGGGCTGAACGTCCGCGAGCGTTTGGCCGCTACCGGATGACGCTCGCGCGTCTGCGCATTCGGCGGCAGTCGGCTATCCGGATTCGTCTTTCTTTGACGCTCGGATCGCCGCATGGCTGCGAGAGGCGCTCGATGCGCCGTCATTCCGGGTCGGCACGCCATCGCGTGAAGCGGACCGGTTGCCTCCCCGCGGCCGACGGCGGCGGTGCGGGATGCTGGAAGCGCGTGCCCGCCATCGCCAGCATGGTGCGGTACTGGCGTGACGTGTCGATCGGTGGCTTGAAGCGGCTGGACTCGTCGGCGCAGTCGGCCTGAAACTTGGCCGCCGAGCGATACGGCGGCGTCGGTGGCATCCGGGCGAAGCGGCGATGCGTCCGATCTTCCGCCCGCTTGGTCCGCTGCGGCCGCGCGAGGCGCACGAGCGGTGGCGGAATCGCTGCCGGCGGTGCGAGGCGGGGATGGTCCGTTGGGACCCCGATCGCGTCGCGGCTGGCCCGAAAAGCGAACGGGGCGCCCGAAGGCGCCCCGAGAGTCTGAGAGGTCGACGGAGGCGCGGGTCAGGCGGCCTTGACCTCGGCCAGGAAGCCCTGAACGGTCCGGCGCAGCTCCTCGGCGTTGCGGGCCAGCTCGCCGGAGGTCGACATCACCTGGGCCGAGGCGGCGCCGGTGCTCTGCGCGGCCTCGGTCACCGAGACGATGTTGGTGGCAACCTGCCGCGTTCCGATGGTCGCCTCCTGGATGTTGCGGGCGATTTCTTCGGTGGCGGCGTTCTGCTGCTCGACGGCCGCCGCAACCGCCGCTGCGGTCTGGGTCACGCTGTCGATCTTGTCGGCGATCAACCTGATCGAATCGACCGACGTCACCGTGCGCTGCTGCATCTGCCGGATCTGCTCCGCGATCTCGTCGGTCGCCCGCGCGGTCTGATTGGCCAGCGACTTGACCTCGGACGCCACCACGGCGAACCCCTTGCCGGCGTCGCCGGCGCGGGCGGCCTCGATCGTGGCATTCAGCGCCAGCAGGTTGGTCTGCTCGGCGATGGCGGTGATCAGGTCGATGACCGTGCCGACCTTCGAGGCCTGCTCCGCCAGCGCCTTGATCTCTTCGGTGCTGCTCGCCGCCGACCGCGAGGCCTGGCCTGCCAGTTCCGTCTGCTGCTGGACCTGGCGTGCGATCTCGCGGATCGAGGCGGTCAACTCCTCGGTCGCGGCGGCGACGGTCTGCACATTCGCGCTGGCCTGCTCCGACGCCGCGGCCACGGTGGTTGCCTGAGCGGAGGTTTGCTCTGCCGTGGCGGCCAGGTCGCTGGCCGTGGTGTTCATCTGGGTCGAAGCGGAGGCGACCGTGTTGAGCACGACCTCGACCTGCTTCTCGAACCCGGCATTCAGGCTCTCGATGCGCTGTCCGCGGGCGACCCGTGCCTCCTGCTCTTGCGCCTGGGCGGCTTGCAGGTCGCGAGCCCGGATCATGTTTTCCTTGAACACCAGCGTGGTCCTGGCCATGTCGCCGACCTCGTCGTGACGCTCGCCGCCGGGTACCGCGGCGGAGAAGTCGCCTTCCGACAGCTTCGCCATGCAACCGGTCAGCGAACGCACCGGCGTGACGATCGACCGCGCGGTCAGCCACACCGTGACCGCGGCCAGCGCCAGCCCGACGGCCAGCATCGACCAGAGCACGATTTCCAGCAGCCTGGTCTGGTCGGAGATCGCGGTTGCGTCGTTCTGCAGTAGGTCGGTCTGCGTATCGCTCATGCCGCCGGCGCGCGCACCGGTGTCGCCGACGGGGCCGGCCAGGATCGTCAGCAGCGCGCCCGCGCGGGGTGCGGCCTCGGTGATCAGAAGATACTGGGCTTCGTTCCAGCGGTCCGATCCGCGGATCTCGAACATGCGGCCCGGCAGCGGGACAAAGGCTTCGCGATCGGCGCTGAAGGAGTCGAACGCGGCCCGCTGGTCGGCGGTCATCAGCGATCGCATTGTCGCCAGGGCCTCGAAACGGGTCTGGTTGGTGCTCCAGGTCCGGTCGAACTGCGCGCGGAAATCGGCGTTGCCGCTGAGCAGATAGGCGCGGATGTTGGCGAGAGACATCGCCAGGCTGCCACGAACGTCTGCCATGGCCAGCAGCAGCGCCTTTCGCTCCGGCGTGCTCGGCTCGCTGGCCTCGGCGTCGATCATTGCCGTGATCTGGGCGATCATGTTCCCGGCCAGCGGGGCCGCTTCGGTCACCAGGATCTGGGTCGCCGGCAGCTCGTCGGGCGTGTTTGCGATCGCCTCGACCTGCGCCTGGGCGGCGCGGAACGCCTCGAGAATGGGCTTGGCCTCTGCCCACAGCTCGACATTTTGCGGGTTTGTCCAGTCGGCCGACAGCCGGTCCATTGTCGCAATCGTCTGGTCGATGTCGGCCCAGACCGCGCCGCGTTCGGTGCGGAAATTGTCCTTGCCCGTCAGCATCCAGCCGCGCAGCGCCGCCAGCGACGCATAGATGTCGCTGACCAGCCTGCCGCTGGCAGTGGCCGTCGGCTGACGCAGCTGCACCATCCGGTCCACCAGCGTGCTCGATTGCGAGACCATGAACATCGTCGTACCGACGACGCCGGCGAGAATGAGGCAAATGGCCGAAAAGCCCAGCACCAGCCGGCCGCGGATCTTCATCCGTCGCAGAATCGTTCCCATGTTCAATCCATCCAAAGGGGATATGCTCGTTCCCCTTTATGCGTCGGGAATGCTTAACGCTTGCACAATTCGGAAAGAGATAGCTCAAAAAATGGGCAATGCACTGTCCATACTGAAAAAAGCGACGTGCAGTTCCCCAGGCGCAGGCAACGGAACCCTTGATCGTTGGTTAACGTTGGCCAATCCAATTTTTCAAATCGTGCGCTCGCTCCAATATTCGGCCGACTGCATCTCGTTCAGCCGACTTGCCGTTCTCTTGAACTCGAAAGCCAGCGTCTTGCCGCGATAAAGATCCTGCGGCGGCGCGTCGGCCGCCATCACCAGCTTGGTGCGGTGCTCGTAAAGCGTGTCGATCAGCAGCATGAACCGCTTGGTTTCGTCGGCGCGGTCGGCCGGCAGCCGGGGCACCCCCGACAGCACCAGCGCGTGGAAGGTCTCGCACAGGGCGATGAAGTCGGAGGCCCCGCGCGGTTGCCGGCACAGCAGGTCGTAGTCGACCCGTGCCGCACCCTTGGCGTGGCACGCCACCGGCAGCGGCCGCCCGTCGACCGTCAACGTCACCGGCTCGCCGGCGGCATCGTCGGTCAGCCGTGCGAAGGCGTCGGCCAGCGCGCGATCGGCCGCCGCGCCGAGCGGCACGAAATACACAGGCTGGCCGATCATCCGGGCGAGGCGGTAGTCCTTCGCCGCCTTCAGCTCGATGATCTCGCAGCGCGCCCGCACCAGATCGATGAACGGCAGGAAGGATTCGCGCTGCAGGCCGTGCTCGTACAGCAGTTCGGGCGGCCAGTTCGAGGTGGCGACCATGACCAGCCCGCGTTCGAACAGCGCGGTGAACAGCCGCGACAGGATCATTGCGTCGGCGATGTCGGTGACGTGGAACTCGTCGAAGCACAGCAGCGTCGTCTGTGCGGCGATCTTGTCGGCCAGCGGCGGGATCGGATCGTCGATCGCACGGCCGCCGTCGCGAGCCGCCTTGCGCCAGCCGTGCACCGTCCGGTGCACCTCCAGCATGAAGGCGTGGAAGTGGACCCGGCGCTTGGCCGCCACCGGCACCTGGGCGAAGAACAGGTCCATCAGCATGGACTTGCCGCGGCCGACGTCGCCGTGGATGTACAGGCCGCGCGGCGCCGTCGGCACGGGCGCGGGCTCCCCGACCAGGCGGGCGATCCAGCGCCCGAGGCCTGCGGCCGGCTGCGCCGGCGCGGCAGCCTTGTGACCGGCCAGGGCGTCGTGCAGCTGCTGCAGCGCGTCCACCGCCTCCGCCTGCGCCGGGTCCGGCACGATCGTGCCTGCGGCAAGCAGCGCGCGATAGGCGGCGCGCGGGCCGGTGGTGGTCGCCTGGGGTCGCAGCATGTTCATCGGGATTGCGGGTCGCGGGCCAGTGGGGCGGACCATAGGAACGGTTGCGGGTTCGGGCAAGCGGCTCCGCACCGCCGAACGCGGACCCGATTGTCGGCACAATTCTAGGCTAGCCTGCCTTTCGTGGGAATGAACGGACGGGGTTGGCCATGAAGGCACGAGCGGCAACGGGCGCCGCCGCGGCGCTGCTGGCGGGATGGGCCGCCTGCGCCGCGGCGCAGGAAGGCGGGTCGATGCTGACCGGGCCGCAGACGGTGCAGCTGACGCAGAGCGCGCTCACGGTGCTGGGCCACGACCCCGGGCCGGTCGACGGCGCGATCGGACCGCAGACCCGCGCCGCGCTGGACGCCTTCGCCGCGGCGAGCGGGCTGGAGATCGGCTGGGACGGCACCGTCGTCGACCAGGGCCAGGCGCTGTCGCTGAACGTGGCGGCGATGACGGCGCTGGGCGAGCGCCTGGGCCATTATCCCGATGGCAGCTACCTGGAAATCGCGCTGGTCCCCTACGAACAGACCGAGGATCTGCTGGCCGGCCGCATCGCCTTTCTGACCGATGCCGCCGACCTGATCTGCGCCGACCACCCGTCGGAGCTCGCCGAGCTCGACGGCCTGATCTTCATCGAGCCCGGCCAGGCGCCGGTGGTGGTGGCGCCGCAGGGCGACGCCCTGCTGTTCCTGCCGCGCACCGGCCGTTGGCACGAGGAAGCCGAGGTCGGACGGATCGTCATGCTCGACGCCGACAGCTTCGCGCTGCAGCGCGAGGGCGACAACACCGTCTATGCCCGCTGCCTTGCCTCGCCCGTGCTGCGCGAGGGGTGAGCGCCGCACCCGGCCAAATCCGGAACCAGGGATAGAGATCGATGCATTTGCATAAACCGGCATGTGCCGCCCTTGCCGCCGCCTTGTCGCTTGCCGCCGCGCCGGCGCTGGCCAGCGACGGGCCGCCGTCGCAGACCCAGGACGTGCAGATCGCGCAGAGCACGCTCAGCCTGCTCGGCTACTACGACGGGTCGCTCGACGGCGACTTCGACCAGGCGACCCGTGCGGCGCTGGAGCGCGCGCTGCTCGATACGCACTACGCCGGCGCCTTCGACAGCCTGGACGCGCCGGTCATGGGCTTCCTGGCCTCGCTGGCCGGCCCGGCACTGGCCGAGGCGTTCGGCACCGACCCGACCGGCACCTGGGACGTCGACCTGTCCGGCCTGTCGGCGGACGAACGCCGGGCCCTGCTCGACCTGCACCAATGGGAGTCGCTCGCGCTGTGCGCCTCGCCGCTGGCCATGCACATCCAGGGCATGGCGCTGGGCACCTGGCTGTACGGCTTCACCGGCGCGCTGACACTAGCGGACGGCGCGCTGACCCCGCTGCCTGACCCGGAGCGTCCGGACCACCCGCAGCCCGGCTTCACCTTCGTCGACGTCGACACGATGCAGCGGGTGGTCGACGGCGCGATCGAGACCTGGCACCGCTGCAAATAATCCGTGCCGCAGTGAACCGCGCCGCCTGCCGCCGCGACACCAGCGTATCTGAACATCGTTCACGGGGAAATCAGATGCGTGGATTGAGCGTGATTGCAGCCGCGGTGCTCGCCGCCTCCGCGGCCCAGGCGAGCGACGGGCTGTCGCCGGCCCAGGAAATCCAGGTGCTGCAGAGCGGCCTAGCCATCCTGGGCTACGAACCGGGTGCGATCGACGGCCGGATCGGGCCGCAGACCCGCGCGGCCATTGCCGCGTTCGGCACGGCGAACGGCATTGCTGTCGGTGGGACCGAGGTCTCTGCGGCACTGCTCGACGCGGTTCAGGCCGCCATGGAACCGGTGCTGATCGCCCGGCTGGGCGGCGATCCGACCGGCATCTGGGACCTCGACTGGTCGGCAAGCGGGCTGGGGCCCGACGCGGCCAGCGGCGCGCGATGCCGGTCGGACTGGGTGTTCGTGATCGCCGACGGCGTCGTCTGGCGCAACCGGCTTGCCGACTGGCCGCTGGTGATGGCCCTGGTCGGCGACGGTCTGGAGGTGCAGACGCCGCCGGGCGGCGACTTCGTCGAGCCTTACGCGTTCGAATTTGTCGACGCGAACACGATGCGCCGCTCGGTCGAAGGCACGACCGAGATTTGGGTGCGCTGCGGCGAGACCTGATCGGGCCGCGACTGGAAACGGACCGGGATTTCGCCCAGATTTGCCAGGACGATCGCGCGACCCGGCGATCCAGAACGGAGGAACAGCATGCGCAAGCCCATCCTTGCCGCGACATTGACCGTGATGGCGGCCGCCGCCCAGGCCGGCGAGCCGATGTCGCCGGGCCAGGAGATCCAGGCGATCCAGAGCGGGCTGACCATCCTGGGGTACGATCCCGGGCCGGTCGACGGGCTGATGGGCGCGCGCACGCGGGCCGCCATCGCCGCCTTCGAGCGGGACACCGGCTTCGTCGAGAGCGACGCGGTGCCGGAGGGCCTGCTGATCAATGCGGTGCTCGATGCGACCGGGCCGGCGCTGGCCGAGCGGTTCGGCCTCGACCCGACCGGGTCGTGGGACCTCGACCGCGAGGCCAGCGGCTATGGCGCGGCGGAGCCGGGCCAGGAGACCTGTGCAGGCGGCGGCCACTGGTACTTCTCCGGCGGTATCGTCTGGCGCGACTTCGACAGCGGCTCTCCGCTGGTGCTGGCGCTGAACGGCGACCGGCTGGAGACGGTGCCGCTGCCGTCGGGCGAGTTCATCGAAGCCAATGCGTTCGTCGTGGTCGACGACCGCACCATGCACCGGCTGGTCGAGGGCGAGACCGAAGTGTGGGTGCTGTGCGACGACTGGGGTGCCGACGACGGCACGCCCGATGCCCCGGCCGAGGACACGCCGGCGCAATAGCGCGGCGGCGGCGTTCGATGGGGCGGCGTCGGGCAACGGCGCTGGCGGCGGCGGCGCTGCTCGCGGCTGGGACGGTGCCGTCGCGCGCCGCCACGGATGCCGCGCCTGCCGCCTTGGTCCAGGCCTATCAGAGCGGGCTGGCCATCCTCGGCTACGACCCCGGCGCGCTCGACGGCGTCTGGCGGCCGCAGGTCGACGCAGCCGTCGCGGCGTTCGCCGCGGAGCGCGGCCTCGACCCCGCAGACGGCAGCGGAGTCGCGTCGCTGCTGTTCGCCGCGGTCAGGCAGCGGCTGGCGGTGGAGATCGGCATGGACCCGACCGGCTGGTGGGACTTCGACTGGCAGGCCAGCGGCCTGCCGCCGTCCGGCGAGGTGCAATGGCCCTGCCAGGCAGGCGGGTCGTGGCGGGTGAGCGACGGCATCGTCTGGAGCGGCTGGGACGGCAGCGCGCCGCTGGTGCTGGCCCTTGCCGGCGACCGGCTGCAGGCGCTGTCGCCGGAGCCTGGACGATCGATCCCGGCAAATGTGTTCGCGGCCAGGGATGCGGACACCCTGCTGCGCACGGTCGACGGCACCACGGAGGTCTGGGTGCGGTGCGACGGGCCGCCTCCGCCGCCGATGCCCTGCACCGGCGGGACCGGCGAATGACGCGGCTGGGCCTGGCGTCGCGGCTGGCCGCGGCCGTCGTGGCGCTCGCAGCGATGGCTGGGGCGGGCGCGTCGGCCGAGCTGGCGCCGCCACAGCGGGTGCAGCTGGCGCAGAGCGCGCTCGGCATCCTCGACTTCGGTCCGCTCGCCGTCGACGGCATCGCCGGGGCGGCGACCGATCGCGCGCTCGCCGCGGCCGCCGCGGCATTCGGCTGGAACGACACTGCGACGCTGGACGCCGACACCGTCGATCGGCTGAACCGGGCAGCGGCCGCCGCGCTCGCCGCGCGACACGGCATCGCGTTCGACGGCCGCTGGACCCTGGACCCCGGCTGGTGGGACGACGACCTGACGGCCCGTGCCGGCCTTACCGGCCCGGTGTCTCTGGCCGAGGCCTGCGCCGCGCCGCTGCCGGTGACCTTCACCATCGACGGGCTGCTCTACGCGCCGGCGGGCGGCGGGCGTCCGTGGATCCTGATCGAGGAATACGACCGGCTGGTGCCGGTGCCGCCGGAGGGGCGCCCACCGTACAGCGAGGCGCATGGCTTCGCGGTCGTCGACGCCGATACCCTGGAGACCCTGACCGAAGGCGACACCGCGCGCTGGCGGCGCTGCCCGGACCCGTGAGGCGACGCTCTCAGCCGTCGTCGTCCCCGCCGTCGTCGTCCCCGCCGTCGTCGTCCCCGCTGTCGCTGTTCCCGTCGTCATCGCCGCCCCCACCACCGCCACCTTGCAGCTGGGCGAAGACCGGCAGGAACGCCTGGGTAAGGTAGGCGCCGAACTGTTGTGCCGGCGCGATCACGGTGCGCATGTCCACCCAGACCGGCCCGCCGGTCGACGGGTCGTAGGTGACCTGTGCGACGGCCGCGCCGATCATGTTGCCGCTGGCGACGCCGAGGAAGGTGGTCGCGACGGGATACAAGCCAGGCAGCTGTACGTCCTGCCCGCACAGAATCTCGATCTGCGCGCCCTGGCCGAGCAGGCTGGTCAGGCTCATCTGCGCGGCCTGCTGCGAGGTGATCGCGCCCGGCGGCGGCGTCGCGTAGATCTGGAAGGTGGCGGCGCCGTCGGGCGCCATGCCGCGCACCCCGATCGCGCTGCCCTGCTGCAGCGGCACCGCTTGCCATCCGCTCGGATAGTAGAATGCCAGCACCGGCGTCGTCGGGTGCATGAAGAAGGGCCAGTTCGGTTGGGGCGGGAACTGGACCACGGTCATCGCCTGGCGGCCGACCGTCACGTCATAGATGTATTGAAGCCCCTGATCGGGGCAGTTCTGCGCGGTGGCCTGCTGGCCGGCGAAGAAGACGAGCGGCAGGACGAAATACGCAGCACGCAAGCCACGCATGGTCATCACTCCCCACACCGCCGCGCCACATCGCCGGCGGCCGATCGACGGTGCGGCATGCTCGGCGACCGAGGCCGCGCTGTCATCGGCAACGACGCTACACCGGTAGCCGCACGCCAGCAACGCCGCTTGCGCGCCGGCCGGCCCGGCATTGACGGACTCGGGCGGCAGGCCTAGACCTATCCGGGCAAGTTGCAGTGCAGCACGGAGGCGCCGCGGCCCATGCCGGCCCCATCATCCCGTCCCCTCTCCCCGCACCTGCAGGTCTATCGCCTGCCCCTCCTGGCCAAATTGTCGATCCTGCACCGGATGACCGGTGTGGCCCTGTTCTTCGGCACCGTGATCTGGGTCTGGTGGCTGATCGCCGCCGCGGTCGGCGACGACGCGTTCGAGGCGGCACGCTGGTTCATCGGCTCATGGCTCGGCCAGATCATGTTGGTGGGCTGGACCTTCGCGCTGTTCTTCCACCTGGCCAACGGCATCCGCCATCTGGGCTGGGATGCCGGCCTCGGCTTCGAGCTGAAGGCGGCCAACGCGACCGGCTGGCTGGTGGTGATGTTCGCCCTTGGCATGACCGTGCTGGTCTGGGTGGCCGGCTACATCGTCTGGCTGGCCTGAGGGTGGAGGCGTGACCATGCAGAACCCGCTCTCGCGCGTCCGCGGCCTCGGCTCGGCCAAGGAAGGCACCGCCCACTGGTGGGCCCAGCGCGTCACCGCCATCGCGCTGGTGCCGCTGGTGGTCTGGTACGTCGCCTCGCTGGTCACCCTGATCGGGGCCGACCGGGCGCGGGTGGTGGAGTGGCTGCAGTCGCCCTTCGCCGCCATCGCCAGCGTGCTGCTGATCCTGGCCGTGTTCCACCACGCCCAGCTCGGCCTGCAGGTGGTGATCGAGGACTATGTTCACAAATCCTGGACCAAGCACACCTTACTGCTGCTGGCGAAGTTCGGCAGCGCCGTGCTGGCCGCCACCGCCATTTTCGCGGTGCTGAAGATCGCATTCGCCTGAGCCGGCCGTCCGCGCCGGTTCCGCAAGACGAGGTTCCGATGGGCAGTGCATACGATATCACCGATCACAGCTATGACGTCGTCGTGGTCGGCGCCGGCGGGGCCGGGCTGCGCGCCACCTTCGGCATGGCCGCCAAGGGGCTGAAGACCGCTTGCATCACCAAGGTGTTCCCCACCCGCAGCCACACCGTGGCGGCGCAGGGCGGCATCTCCGCCGCACTCGGCAACATGGGCGCCGACAACTGGCGCTGGCACATGTACGACACGGTCAAGGGGTCCGACTGGCTCGGCGACCAGGACGCGATCGAATACATGTGCCGCGAGGCGATCCCGGCGGTGATCGAGCTGGAGCATTACGGCGTGCCGTTCAGCCGCACCGAGGAGGGCAAGATCTACCAGCGCCCGTTCGGCGGCATGACCACCGAGTTCGGCGACGGTCCGCCGGCCAAGCGCACCTGCGCCGCGGCCGACCGCACCGGCCATGCCATCCTGCACACGCTGTACCAGCAGTCGCTGCGCTACGACACCGACTTCTTCATCGAGTATTTCGGCCTCGACCTGATCATGGACGAGGACGGTGCCTGCCGCGGCGTGATGGCCTGGAACCTGGACGACGGCTCGATCCACCGCTTCAACGCCAAGCTGGTGGTGCTGGCCACCGGCGGCTACGGGCGGGCCTATTTCTCCTGCACCTCGGCCCACACCTGCACCGGCGACGGCGGCGGCATGGCGCTGCGCGCGGGCGTGCCGGTGCAGGACATGGAGTTCATCCAGTTCCATCCGACCGGCATCTACGGCGCCGGCTGCCTGATCACCGAGGGCGTGCGCGGCGAGGGCGGCTTCCTGACCAATTCCGAGGGCGAGCGCTTCATGGAGCGCTATGCCCCCTCGGCCAAGGACCTGGCCAGCCGCGACGTGGTCTCGCGCTCGATGACCATCGAGATCCGCGAGGGCCGCGGCGTCGGCAAGGAGAAGGACCACATCCACCTGCACCTGGAGCACCTGGACGCCAAGGTGATCCACGAGCGGCTGCCCGGCATCGCCGAGACCGCGCGCATCTTCGCCGGCGTCGACGTGACCAGGGAGCCGATCCCGGTGCTGCCGACCTGCCACTACAACATGGGCGGGGTGCCGACCAACTACCACGGCGAGGTGATCAACCCGACCAAGAAGGACCCGGACCGGGTGGTGCCGGGGCTGATGGCGATCGGCGAGGCGGCCTGCGTCTCGGTGCACGGCGCCAACCGGCTCGGCTCCAACTCGCTGCTCGACCTCGTCGTGTTCGGCCGCGCCGCCGCCAACCGGGCGGTTGAGCAGGTCGAGCCCGGCGCGGCCAACAAGCCGCTGCCGCGCGATGCCGGCGACAAGGCGCTGGACCGGCTCGACCGCTTCCGCCATGCCAGCGGCGGCACCCGCACCGCGGCGCTGCGGCTGGAGATGCAGAAGATCATGCAGAACAACTGCGCCGTGTTCCGCACCGGCGAGGTGCTGGACGAGGGCACCAAGCTGATGGGCGAGGCCTGGGCCAAGCGCGGCGACCTGCAGGTCAGCGACCGTTCGATGGTGTGGAACTCCGACCTGATGGAGACGCTGGAGCTCGACAACCTGCTGGTCCAGGCCAAGGTGTCGATCGAAAGCGCCGCCAACCGCCAGGAAAGCCGCGGGGCGCATGCCCGCGAGGACTTTCCCGACCGCGACGACGAGACCTGGATGAAGCACACGGTGGCGTGGTGCGACGACAAGGGCAAGGTCAAGCTCGACTACCGCCCGGTGCACCTGCAGCCGCTGACCAACGAGGTCCAGAGCTTCCCGCCCAAGGCGCGGGTGTATTAGCAGGCCGAGCCACCGACCCGTAGCCCGGATGGAGCGATAGCGTAATCCGGGATGCCGACGCGGGCGCTGGGCGCTGGACCGCCCCGGATTGCGCTGCGCTCCATCCGGGCTACCGGGCGGATGCTCTCATTCTCACGGTCATTGCGAGGCGCCGTCAGGCGGCGCGGCAATCCAGGCGATTGCGCTGACGGTCCAGGGCGGCCGATGCGGCGGGCGGTTGACGTCGCACCCGTGATGTGTTCCTGTTATGTTCGAAGCTGCGCGGACACGTTGCCGATCCGGCGGCCGTGCCGCGGCCGGCGATGAACGATGGACATGAGCCTTTCCGGCATGGCTGCCACCATCCTCCACGCCGACCTCGATGCGTTCTACGCCTCGGTCGAGCAGCTGCTCGACCCCGCGCTGCGCGGTCGGCCGATCGCGGTCGGTGGCGGGGTGGTGCTGGCCGCCTCGTACGAAGCGAAGGCGTTCGGAGTGCGCGGCGGTATGACCGGGCGGCAGGCGCGCGAACTCTGTCCGCAGCTGGTCTTCGTCGGCGGGCACTTTGCCGAATACCAGCGCCTGGGCGACGCGGCGATCCGCGTGCTCGGCGACTTCACGCCGCTGGTCGAGCGCATCTCGATCGACGAGGCTTTCGCCGACGTCGCCGGCTGCACCCACCTGTTCGGCCCGCCGGCTGCGATAGCCGCCGCGGTGCGGCGCCGGGTGCGGGCGGAGCTTGGGCTGGCGATCTCGGTCGGCGTCGCCCGTACCAAGCACCTCGCCAAGATCGCCTCGCAGGTGGCCAAGCCCGACGGCCTCGTGGTGGTCGACCCGGCCGGCGAGCGCGAATTCCTGCACGACCTGCCGGTCGGGCTGATGTGGGGCGTGGGGCCGGTGACCGAGGCCAGGCTGGCGGCCGAGGTATCGTCACCATCGGCCAGCTCGCCGCCGCGGGCGCGGCCGGGTCGAGCGCCTGTTGGGCCGTGCCGCCGGTGAGAAGCTGTCGGCGCTGGCCTGCAACCGCGATGCACGCGCCGTGCGGACGCAGCACCGTGCCGGCTCGGCCGGGGCGCAGGCGGCGCTGGGCCGACGGCCGGCGGAGACGGCGGTGATCCGCCCGACGCTGCGCCACCTGGCCGACCGCATCGGCGGCCGGCTGCGCGCCAAGAACCTGGCCGGCCACACGGTGACGGTGCGCGTGCGCTTCGCCGACCTGCGCGCGGTCACCCACGCCGTCACGCTGCCGCAGCCGGTCGCCGCCACCGCCACCCTGGCCGAGGTGGCGGAGGAACTGGTCCGCGCCGTGCTGGCCGCCCATGCGCAGGAGCGCTTCCTGTCGCTGCTGGCGATCGCGGTGTCGCAGCTGGTACGTGCGCCCGCGATCCAGCTCGAGCTGCCGCTGGGGCTCGGCGACGAGGCGCTGCGGCCGGGCTCGCGCCAGGGGCTGGCGCGGGCCGATGCCGACCGTGCCGTCGACCGCATCCGCGCCCGTTTCGGCCGCGAGGCGGTCGGCTATGCATCCGTCGCCCTCGGCGGCCGCGGCGCGGTGCCCGACGCGTTCCGTGCGCTGGCGGAGAAGGAGCTGTAGCGGCGGGCATCGGTCGGTTCGGCTTGCCGGCTTCGCCGGATGCGGCCATGTATAGGGGCGAGGCGCGTCGCGCGCCGCCCCCGCATCGGCTGCCGGGCCCGCCTGGCGCCGTCCCGACTGGAGCCCGCCCATGGTTGAATTCGCGCTGCCGAAGAACTCGAAGATCAAGCCGGGCAAGCAATGGCCGAAGCCGGCGGGCGCGACCAACCTGCGCGAATACCGCATCTATCGCTGGAGCCCGGACGACGGCGAGAACCCGCGCGTCGACACCTACTGGGTCGACATGGACCGCTGCGGGCCGATGGTGCTCGACGCGCTGATCATGATCAAGAACGAGATCGACTCGACCCTGACCTTCCGCCGCTCCTGCCGCGAGGGGGTGTGCGGCTCCTGCGCCATGAACATCGACGGCACCAACACGCTGGCCTGCACCAAGGCGGCCGATGATGTGAAGGGCGAGGTCAGGATCTATCCGCTGCCGCACATGGCGGTGGTCAAGGATCTGGTGCCCGACCTGTCGCAGGCCTATGCGCAATACGCCGCGGTCAAGCCATGGCTGACCAATTCGACGCCGCCGCCGGAGCGCGAGCGGCTGCAGAGCCACGAGGACCGGGAGAAGCTGGATGGGCTCTACGAGTGCATCCTGTGCTTCTCCTGCACCACCTCCTGCCCCAGCTACTGGTGGAACGGCGACCGCTATCTCGGCCCGGCCGTGCTGCTGCAATCATACCGCTTCCTCGCCGACAGCCGCGACGACGCCAAGGGCGAGCGGCTCGACGCGCTGGAGGATCCGTTCCGGCTCTATCGCTGCCACACCATCATGAACTGCACCAGCACCTGCCCCAAGGGCCTGAACCCGGCCAAGGCGATCGGGTCGATCAAACAGATGCTGGTCGAACGGCGCGGGTAGGCGCCGGCCGTGCCCGACCAGGCGACGCTGCTGACCTATCTCGCGATCCTGCTGGGGTTTGTGTTCATCCCTGGGCCGGCGGTCTTGCTGACGCTGGCTCGCGCGACAAGCGCCGGTACGCGCGTGGGGCTGGCGACCGGACTCGGCATTGCCGTTGGCGACCTTATTCACACCGGGATGCTGGTCGTCGGCATATCGGCACTGGTTCTGGCGTCGGCGTTCCTGTTCACGCTCGTCAAGTATCTCGGCGCGGCCTACCTGGTCTATCTCGGCATCCGTGCGATCGTGGAGAAGTCCGCAGCGCTGTTGCCCGCATCCGGGTTGAGGGTCACGCCCGGTGCCGCCTTCAGGCAGGCGGTGATCGCCGAGGTGCTGAACCCGAAGTCGGCGCTGTTCTTCCTCGCGTTTCTGCCGCAGTTCGTGCGACCCGAGAATGGCGCGATCGAATTGCAGCTCATCATCCTTGGCGCGTTGTTTGTCCTCCTGGGCCTGCTGAGCACCGTTGCGGTGGCGCTTTGCGCCGGTCGCGTCGGCGCGTTCCTGCGCCGCAGCCCGACGATCCTGCGTTGGCAAGGCAAGTTTGTCGGCGGCATCTACTGCATTCTCGGCGTGAGATTGGCGCTGCAGGACAAATAGGGCGGGAGGCGCCGCGGCGCGTCGGCTTGTTCTTTGCGCGGGCGGATGCAACGGTCGCACGCGGAAATCTGAAGGGAACATCATGACCAAGAAACTGATTGCAGGCCTCGCCGCGGCCTTGCTGACCGGCTGTGTGTCGGCGGGCGGACCGTCGACCGGAACAGGGCCCAACGGTGCGGCGTCCTACCGCCATGTGCCGGTCGCCGGCCCGCAGGCCACTGGCGAGGAGCGCGCCGCCTGCGCGGCGGTCGGCGGCGAGATCCGTCCGGTCGGCTTGCTCGGCTGGGACAATTGCATCCAGCGTCTGCCCGACGCCGGCACGCCGTGCACCGATTCCGACCAGTGTCTCGGCCGCTGTCTGGTCGCCGGCGCAGGTGCCGAGTCCGGCCAGCCGGCCACTGGCCGATGCGAGCCGACCGACAGTCCGTTCGGGTGCAACCAGCAGGTCATCGGCGGCATCGCCGACGCCGAACTCTGCGTGGACTGACCGCCGTCCCGTGACCCTGTCGCCCGTACGATACGTCTTGAACTCGTCAACTTTGCTATGCAAAGTGATCTGCATAGAAAATCAGTTGGCGGAGGGATGTCATGGTGGACGGGGTGCATGAGGACGCGGCACCGCAGCGGCCACGGCAACAGAAGCGTGTCGATCTTGGCGGCTTTCCGGCCGGGATCACGGCACGCGCCTGCCTGATCGCAGCGATCGCGTTCGCGATGCTGGTGCCGCTGTTCCTGCTGGGACAGCTGGTCGCGGAACGGTCGCAGCGGCAAACCGAGGCGATCGACGCCATTGCGGAGAGCTGGGGCCGGCGCCAGGCGGTGGTCGGTCCGCTGCTGGTGGTGCCGATCCAGGAGGTGACGGAGACCGAGGACGGGCCGCAGGTCGCGATGGGCCATGCGGTTTTCCTGCCGGAAACGCTCAGCGTCGAAGGCGACGTGCCGGTGGAGACCCGTGCGCGCGGCATCTACGAGGCACTGCTGTACAGCACCGAACTGACCCTGACCGGCAGCTTCGCCCGGCCGGATTTCGCCGGCTTTCCGCCGGCGCGCGGCGTCGAGCGCACGATCCTGTGGGACCGGGCCACCCTGGCGCTCGGCCTCAGCGACGTTTCGGCAATCGCGGCGATGCCGGTCGCGACCTGGGGCGGGCGCAGCCTGACCTTCCGGCCCGGCGAGGCGACCCAGGGCATCGGCCGCGGCATCCACGCGCCGCTGGGCGCGGCGGGGCTGGGCTCGCCGGCCGGCGCCGACTCCGCCGTCGACTTCTCGATCAGGCTCGCCTTCAACGGCAGCAGCGGCCTGGCGGTCGCGCCGGTCGGCGCCACCACCGAACTTCGTCTGACCTCGGACTGGCCGCATCCGAGCTTCGGCGGCGGCTTCCTGCCGGACAGTCACGACATCGCCGCCGACGGCTTCACCGCCGCATGGAGCGTGTCGAGCCTGGCGCGGGCCTATCCGCAGAGCTGGCGCACCGACCACGAGAGCCACGAATACGATCTGCTGTGGTCGACGCTGGCGGTCGAACTGGTGCAGCCGGTCGACGTCTACACCCAGACCGAGCGGGCGGTGAAATACGGCATCCTGTTCATCGGGCTCACCTTCCTGGCGGTGTTCCTGGTCGAGATCAGGAGCGGCCGGCCGGTGCACCTGGTGCAATACGGCCTGATCGGTGCGGCACTGGCGGTGTTCTACCTGCTGCTGCTGTCGCTGTCGGAGCATGTCGGCTTCCTGCCGGCCTATGTCGCCGGCGCACTCGCCGTGCTGGCCGCGATCGGCTGGTACAGCGTCGGCGCGCTCGGCAGCGTTGCCAGGGCGGCGGGGGTGTCGGCGATCCTCGCCGGTCTCTACGTCGTGCTCTACGTGCTGCTGAGCCTGCTCGACTATGCCCTGCTGGTCGGCTCGTTCGTCGTCTTCGCCGCGCTGGTCGTCGCGATGGCGGCGACCCGGAACCTGCGGCACGAGCCGAAACCGTCCGACCCGCAGCCCGCCGCGGCGCCGGCGGCGTAGCGCAACGAAAACCCCGGCCCTTGGCAGGGGCCGGGGTTCCGAAAGGCAACCGGAACTGGCAGGGGCGGCGCCGCGGCGCCGCCCTTCGCTTCAGCAGATGTTGCCGCCGAGCAGGTTGCCGCTGGCGACCACGCCGCCGCCGGCGTCATAGAAGGTGGCGCGCTGACCCTGGAAGATCACGTTCTGGCAGTTGTTGAACGCGTTACGCTGCGGGATCGTATAGCAGATCTGGTTGCCGGCCACTGCCCAGCTGCCCTGGTAGTTGCCCTGGCCGTCGCGGCCCATCAGCTGGCCGGTCGGCCCGTGATACTCGCAATAGGCCGCACCGTTGTTGAGCGCGCCGTTGACCGAGAAGTTGGTGACCGTGTTGTAGATCTGCTGGCCGGTGGCATAGGTCGGGCCGAAGCTGCCCGGGCCGACCGGCACGCAGCTTGCCACCCCTGCCGCAATCACCGCCAAGCCGATCATCGTTACGCGCATAAGCCCATACTCCCGAAGAAAAAACCGTCGCCGGATCATCCTCCGGTTTCGGCAATCCTGTCAAACCCTCCACGGTGGCGTGCCTGCCACCGGCCGGCGCAGGACCGGCGCCGTTCAGGACGTGCACCATGGTGTGGTTGTGCAGCGACGACCGGCCGTCCCGGTTACGCACACGGAGGCAAGGGTGCGCCGCGAGCCGTGTCGGCGCGCTGCAAGCCGGACTGCCGTCTACGAACGCTTCGCCGCTTGGCGCTTGGGGGCGGGCGCCTATGCCGGGCCGGCCGCGACCTCCGGCACCGGCACGAAGCGGCCGCTCTCCTCGTCGAGCCACTCCAGCAGGCCCTCGCCGATGGAGAACCAGGCGCCGTGCAGCCTGAGCCGGCCGGCCGCCAGCGCGGTCGGCACCGGCGGGTAGGCCGCCAGGTTGGCCAACGAGTGAATGATCGCGACGTGCTCCAGCAGGCGCTGGCGCGCGTCGCCGCCGGCGCCGGGATGCATGCGGTCGACCTCGTGGCGTGCCGGCAGGGCCTCCTGCATCCATTCCGCGACGTGGTCGGCGCTGTGGTCGACACCGTCGTGCATCTGCAGGCAGGCGGCGATGCCGCCGCAGCCGCCGTGCCCCATGACCACGATGTCGGAGACGCACAGCGTGCCGACCGCGAAGGCGAGCGCGGCGCCCAGCGAGCGACTGCCGCGGCCGCTGGGCGAGGGCACTAGGTTGGCGACGTTGCGCAGAATGAACAGTTCGCCCGGCCGGGCGGAGAAGATCGTCGCCGGGTCGACCCGGCTGTCGGCGCAGGCGATCACCATCAGGTCGGGGCGCTGCCCGGCGGCCAGATCGTGGTACAGGCGGGCCTGGCTCGGATAGCGGTCCGCCCGGAAGTGCTGATAGCCGCCGAGGAGGCGGGAAGGGATCGTTCCCGCAACCTGTTCGGCCAAGCCTTGCGTCATTGGGCGGTGTTCTCGTCCGCTTCGATCAGTTCGCCCTGGGCGGCGCCCGGAACCAGCATGCGTAGTACCGCATAGCCGATCACGGCTGCAACGACCGAACCGCCCAGCACGCCCAGGCGCACGCCGGCGGCCGCCTCCGGCGCGGCGAACGACAGGCTGCCGATGAACAGGCTCATGGTGAAGCCGATGCCGGCGAGGAAACCGACGCCGGTCAGCCGCGGCCAGCTGACCCCGTCGGGCAGGCTGGCGACGCGCAGGCGCGTGGCCACCCAGCATGCTCCCAGAATGCCGATCGGCTTGCCGACCAGCAGCCCCAGCGCGATTCCCAGCGGAAGCGGGTCGAGCAGCGTGGCGAACGACGCACCGCCCAGCGGCACGCCCGCATTGGCGAAGGCGAAGATCGGCATCACGCCGAACGCGACATAGGGGAGGAGCGCGTGTTCCAGCGACTTCAGCGGCGGAGTTTTCCTTGGCGTCGCGCATCGGGATCGCCAGCGCAACCACGACGCCGGCCAGCGTCGCATGCACGCCGGACTTCAGCACGAACACCCACAGCACGATCCCGACCAGGATGTAGGGCGCGATCCGCGCGACCTTGAGCCGGTTCAGCAGCACCAGGGCGATCACCGCGGCGCCGGCCAGGGCAAGCGATTCCAGCGACAGGTTCGCCGTGTAGAACACGGCGATCACCACGATGGCGCCCAGGTCGTCCATGATGGCGAGCGCCAGCAGGAAGACCTTCAGCGCCAGCGGCACGCGGCTGCCCAGCAGCGCGAGGACGCCGAGCGCGAAGGCGATGTCGGTGGCGGCCGGGATCGCCCAGCCGTTCAGGTTGTCGGGCGTGCCCAGGTTGACCAATACGAAGATCGCCGCCGGCACGGCCATGCCGCCGATCGCGGCGAAGCCGGGCAGGGCGACCTGGCTCAGGCTGGACAGTTCGCCTTCGACGATCTCGCGCTTGATCTCCAGGCCGACCAGCAGGAAGAACACGGCCATCAGGCCGTCGTTGATCCACAGCAGGATCGGCTTGTCGATGGCGAAGGTGCCGATCTGGACGGTGGCGCGGGTATCCAGGATACCGAAATAATCCGCCGACCAGCCGCTGTTGCTGATCACCAGCGCCGCCACCGCGGTGGCGAGCAGAAAGATGCCGCCGGTCGCCTCGTGCTGGATGAATGCCCGTATCGCGCGCAGCGGCATGCGGCCTCCCCTTGCGTCTCCCTCCAGCAGAGATAGGAGAATGCGACGCGATATCAAGCGGTTGCGGGCACGCGTGGCGGCGATGCCGCTCAGCCGGCCAGAGCCTGCTCCAGGTCGGCGATCAGATCGGCCTCGTGCTCGATGCCGACGGACAGTCGCAACAGGTTGGCAGGCACTGGGCTTTCCGGGCCCTCGACGGTCCTGCGGTGCTCGATCAGGCTCTCGACGCCACCGAGCGACGTGGCCGGCAGGAACACCCGCGTGCGGGTCGCGACCCGCAGCGCCGCCGCGCCGTCGCCGTCCACCAGCAACGACAGCATGCCGCCGAAGCCGCCGGTCATCTGGCGTGCGGCCACCGCGTGGCCTGGGTGGTCCGTCAGCCCGGGATAGAGCACGCCGGCGAGCCGCGGGTGGCGCTCGAAATGGCGGGCGACGGCCAGCGCGTTGGCCGAGGCCCGCTCGAACCGCACGAACAGGGTGCGCAGCCCGCGGATCAGCAGCCAGGCGTCGAACGGCCCCGGCACGCCGCCGGTCATGGTGCGCAGGGTGCAGATGTCATGCCACCGGGCGGACTCGGCGGCGGCGACCAGCACGCCGGCCAGCACGTCGCTGTGGCCGTTCAGGTACTTGGTGGCGGAATGGAACACGAAGTCGGCGCCAAGCTGCAGGGGCCGGGTGGTGCAGGGCGGGGCACAGGTGCTGTCCACGGCTAGGTTCGCGCCTGCGGCGTGCGCGGCGGCGGCCGCGGCGGCGATGTCGGTGATCGCCCAGGTCGGGTTCGACGGCGTTTCGCACCAGACCAGGGCGGTGCGCCCGGTCTGTATCGCCGCCGACAGTGCGTCCGGATCGTTCTGGTCGAACAGGGTCAGCGCGATCCGCCCCTTCGCCGCCAGCCGCCGCATCAGCGCCTGTGCGCCGTAGTACATCACCTTGGGCGCGACCACGTGCGCGCCGGCATCGAGGCTGTCGAGCAGGCAGGCGATCGCCGCGATCCCGGAGGCGAACAGGCGGGCGGCGATGCCGCCGTCGAGATCGGCGAGCACCCGCTCCGCCAGATCGACGGTCGGGCTCGCGTTGCGGATGTAATTGTTCTCCGCCGCGCGCAGCGCATAGGCGCCGTCGCGAGCGAAGGTGGTGGCCAGGTGCAGCGGCGGCACGACGGCGCCGGTGGCGGCATCGAAACCGTTCAGGGCATGGGCAAGGCGCGTGCGTGGATCGGTCATCGGCTCGGACGCTGGAACGGAGGGCGGGCCCGCGCTGGGGCCCGCACCGATGCTATTGCGCGTCCTGCCGCGAGGCGAGCGCTATTCGCAGCTGCCGTAGTAGAGCCGGCCGATCAGGCAGGTGGTGCCGTTGGGCAACGCACAGCTGCCCTCGATCTCGTCCAGCGAGGCGTCGATGGTATCGACCATCGAGACCTCGCCGCCCAGCCAGGCGCAATAGCTGGCCGCCACGGTGGCATAGCCGGTGATCTTGCGGCCGCCCTCCGGGCAGTAGCCCTCTTCCATCGCCTCCAGCGTGCAGCCGCGGTTGTCCTCGAACTGGCAGAAGTTCGCGGTGGCGCCGCTGCCCAGCGTGATGATGCGGCCGTATTCGGCGCCCAGTGCCTGGCAGGCGCTGTTGACCGCCGCCTCGTCTTCGGCGTTTGCCGCACCGGCGAAGCCCGCGCCGCAGGCGAGTGCGATGCCGGCCGCGACCGCGATGGATCTGAACTGCATGGAAGTTCCCTTCTGTGCGGGAGTTGCGGGACGGGGCATCAATTGCCCAGCAATATGTCCATTTGATAGCGATTGAGGATGCCGGTCTCCTCGTCGCCCAGCGAGGCCTGGAACGCACTGACGGCCGCGCGGCTGGCCGGCCCGAACATGCCGTCGACCTCGTCCTCGTAGAAGCCGAGCGCTTTCAGCGCCGACTGGATCGCCTCGCGGGTCTCCTGGTCCAGCGACTGCGGCGGCACCATTGGCGGCTCGCGCTGCAGGTCGTCGATCCCGTAGATGCCGTCGCCGAAGGCAACCGCCAGCAGCCGGTCCGGCGCAACCAGCGCATAGTAGACGGTGGAGCCGATCTCCGATGCGCCGAAGCACTGGCTGTGCAGGACGGCGACGTCGCCGTCCGGCAGGCGCCCGCGCAACCCCTCCGCGATCGGCACGCCGTCGTTGTCGAACACCGCGTCGGCGCTGAGTTCGGCATAGAGCGCCTGGCCGTTCACCGTCTGGAACGCATGCTCGAAGCCGGCGGTGCATTCCGTTGCTGTCATCGGCCACTCCTGGCGGCCGCGGAACTGGACCGTGCCGTTCTCGGTCAGCCTGATCCCGCCGGGTCCGGAGACCTGGAACCAGTTCCCGAGCATGGCGCCGTGGTCCTGGGCCTGTGCCGGCAGGCTCGCCGATGCGATGCCGACCGCGGTGGCGACAGCCGCCGCGGATCTGAAGATGGTCTGCTTGTTCATCGGCTTCCCCCTGGGATCGGTGGGCCGCGCCTGACCGGCACGGCCGCTTCAAGAACAGATGTTGCCTTCGTTCAGCCGCCCCTCGGCGGCGAGCGCGCCCTCGGCGAAAATGGCGATCCGGTCGCCGGAGATCACCGCTCGCGCGCAGCTTCGCCTGTCGCCGCCCTGCTCGAAGGCATAGCAGATGGCGTTGTCCTCGATCGTCCACGAGCCGCTGACCAGGGCCGGGTCGCGCCCGATGAAGCGGCCGCTCTCGGCATGGTACAGGCAGACGGCGGCACCGTCCGCCCGGGTGCCGACCAGGCTGGTGTCCGGCAGCGCCCGCGCCAGGGCGTCGGCATCCGCAAAGGCCGGAACGTCCGCATCGGCGCAGCCGACCAGCGCAAGGCCGGCGCCGATCGCCGCCCACCATGCAGGCGGCCGAGGCGGTTGGGCTGCTGTCATGGTGTCGCCGCGACTCCTCCCATTCACATCCGGGCGCGAAGCTTAGTGGCGAATTGGGGCGTCCGCGAGGCGCTTCGTCGCGCCGCGGCGGCAAGGCCGGCGCAACGGAACCTTAACCCTGAACGCCGCCATATTGGCCCGCCGCAAGCGAGGACCCCGGCCATGGACGGATCGGCAGCGCCGCCGACCAGCACAGCTACGATCGCGTCGCCGCGCCTGGCGCCGGCCGAGGCCTGCGGCTGCCTGCTGGTCGTCCCCAGCGCTGCGCTGGCGCCGGCCGAGCTGCAGGCGGAATTCGGGCCGGTGCCGACGGGCATGGTGCCCTATCGCGGCCGCCCGGCCTATGCCCACATCGTCGAGCAGAACGACGTCGATGCCGCGGTGATCGCGGTTTCGGCGAATGCCGCCCCGCTGTGCGAGCACGTCGCGCACGCGTTCGGCACGGGTGCCGCCTGCGTCGACGTCGGCCGCACCGAGAGCCTGGGCGAGACCGTCTGCGCGGTGCTGGACGACTGGGTCCTGCGCGGCCTGCCGCCGCCGCGTCAGCTGCGCATCCAGTTCGCCGACACGCTGGTCGAGCTCGACGACGGCGCCATCCCCGACGCGACCACGATCTTTCACGGCCAGGCGGTCGACCTGTTCCGCTGGACCTGCTTCACCGTCGACGACGATGGCGCGATCGACCGCTTCATCGAGAAGGGTGCCGACAAGGCCGGCGACGACGTCTATGGCGTGGTGATCGGCGCCTTCGCCATCGCCGACGTCACCGATTTCCACGTCCGCCTGCGGATGGCCTGCGCCGCGGGCCCTGCCGAGGGCGTCGACCCGTTCTATGTGGCCCTACGCGAGCACTACAATGCGACGCCGGCGCATCGGCGCGCGCTGCGGCCGGTGCGCGGATGGACCGACCTGGGCCATCTCGACACCTACTACGCCGCCCGGCGCAAGGCGGGCATGAACGCCCGCGTTTTCAATGCACTCGATGTCAGCGACCGCCGCGGCGTGATCCGCAAGACCAGCGCGAACAGCGGCAAGCTGGTCGACGAGATCCGCTGGTACCTGCGCCTGCCCAAGACGCTGGCCCACCTGGCGCCCCGGGTGCTGGACTACGACCTCGACCCGGTCGACCCGTTCGTCGAGATGGAGTTCTACGGCTACCCCGCGCTCAGCGACATGTTCCTGTATGGCGCGCACGACGGCGGGGTGTGGGAGCGGGTGATGGCGGCGCTCGGCGATGCGCTCGACCTGATGGCCAGCCACCGCTACGCGCCCGCCGACGGCCGCACGCTGACGACGGCGCTGCGCGCGGTGTACCAGCAGAAGACGGCGGAACGGATCGCGGCGCTGCCTGCGGACGGCCTGCCGGTGCTGTTCGGCGGCGACACGGTGACCATCAACGGCGTGCGCCGGCCCGGCCTCGCCGCGATGGTGTCGCAGCTGCCGCGGCTGGCCGATGCGGTCGGGCTTTACGACTGCGACGCGTTCAGCGTCGTGCACGGCGATTTCTGCCTGTCGAACCTGCTGTTCGACCGGCGCAACTGCTTCCTGCGCTGCATCGACCCGCGCGGCCGGTTCGGCGCCTTCGACATCTACGGCGACCCGCACTACGACCTCGCCAAGCTGATGCACAGCTTCGTCGGCGGCTACGACTTCCTGGTCAACGGCCTGGTGCGCGTCGACGTCGACGGGCGCGACGACATCCGCTTCGCGACCCTGCGCCAGCCGCATCATCGCATGGTCGAGACGCTGTTCCGCCGCTGGCTGGCACGGCGCGCGGCCGATGCGCTGCCGCGCATCCGGCTGATCGAGGCGCTGCTGTTCGTCAGCATGACGCCGCTGCATGCCGACCGGCCGCAGGCGCAGGTGGCGATGATGGCGACCGGGCTCGACCGTTTCGGCCGGCTGGCCGAGGAGGCCGGCATCGCATGACCGCGACGATCATCGTCACCATGGCCGGCGAGGGGCGGCGCTTCCGCGACGCCGGCTTCGACCTGCCGAAATTCGCCATTCCGGTGCACGGCCGCACCCTGCTCGACTGGTCGCTGTACAGCCTGACGCGATTCGCCGCGGCGCGCGCCAGGGTGGTTTTCGTCGCCCGTGCGGCGGACAATGCCATCGGCGCCATCGCGCGTGCCTGCGCCGCCACCGGCTTCCAGGACTGGTCGGTGGTGACCGTCGACGGCCCGACCGACGGCCAGGCCACCACCGTGCTGCGGGCGGAGATCGCGGTCGCCGACCCGCAGGAACGCCTGCTGGTCTACAACGTCGACACGCTGGTCTGGCCAGGCGCACTCGACCCTGCCGCGTTCCGCGGCGACGGCTGGATTCCGTGCTTTCCCGGCGCCGGCGAGGCCTGGAGCTTCGCCCGCGCCGACGCCGCCGGCCGGGTCGCCGAGGTGCGCGAGAAGCGCCGGATCTCGGCCGACGCCACCGTCGGCCTGTACGGCTTCGCCAACTGGCAGGCATTCCGCGCCGCCTACGATGCGACCTATGGCGGCGGCGCGCCGCGCGAGGCCGGAGAATGCTATGTGGCGCCGCTGTACAATGCGATGATCGCGGCGGGTGCCGACGTGCGGCTCAGCCGGCTGCCGGCGTCGGCGGTGGTTCCGCTCGGCACGCCCGACGACGTCGCGCGATTCGCCGCGACCGTGCCGGTCGAACCCGACTTCGCCCCCCGCCGGCGCGAGGCCGCTGCTTGACCCAGCCGATCATCCTGCTGAAGGGGCAGTCGCAATACGGCGCCCTTCGGCTGCATGTCGACCAGCTGGCCCGTGCCTTCCAGGCGCTGGGGCAGCCGACCTGGATCTTCGACTACGCCACCGACGGCATGGACCGGCTGATCCGCGCGCTCAACGAGGGCTGCCGCGCGGTGGTGTCGTTCAACGGCATCGGCCTCGACGTCGCGGTCGACGACAAGCCGTTCTACGACGTGGTCCAGGTGCCGCTGCTCACCCTGGTGGTCGACCACCCGGCGCACCATCACAAGCGCCTGGCCGCGGCCGGCAGCCGGGTCGTCGTCGACCTGATCGACCGCAGCCACCTGGCCTGGCTGCACGACGTGTTCGGCGCCGACCGCTTCGCCATCGCCGGCGTACTGCCGCCGGGCGGCAACATCGAGACCGCACCGGCCGATGCCGACGCCGACGGGTTCCTGGCCCGGCGCGACATCGCGCTGCTGTTCACCGGCACCTATCGCGGTGCGCCGGAGCGGCCTTGGTCCGGGCTGGCCAGCGCCTTCGTGCGCCGGATCCTGGATGCGGCGGCCGACCTGTGCCTGGCCCACGACATGCTGCCGGTCGAGGAAGGGCTGCGCCGCGCGCTGACGGCGCTCGACGTCGCGCTCGCCGGCCCGGTGCGCCAGCAGTTCTGGCGGCTGTCTGCGATGCTGACCGACTACGTGCACAGCCTGCGCCGGCATCAGGCGCTGAACGTGATCGGCGCATCCGGCCTGCCGCTCAGCCTCTACGGCCGCGACTGGGAGCCCTATCTGGAGGCGCATCCGCACGTGGCCTATGGCGGCGAGGGCAGCTTCGAGGAAACGCTGCACCACCTGCAGCGCACCCGGATCTGCCTGAACACCAACACCAATTTCGTCGCCGGCGCCCATGAGCGGGTGTTCGCGGCCCAGCTGGCCGGCGCGGCCGTCTGCACCGATGCCAGCGCGTGGTATGCCGACCACTATGCCGACGGCGAGGACATCCTGCTCTACCGCTGGACCCGGCTCGACGCGCTGCCGGCGTTGCTGCGGTCCCGGCTCGACGATCCCGCGGGCCTCGCCGCCATCGCGCTGGCCGGCCGGGCAAGGGCGGAGGCTTCTCACCGCTGGAGCCACCGGGCCGAGGTCCTGCTCGGCCAGATCGACCTGCACTACGGATTCGGGCGCTCCCAGCCGGGGCACTGAGCCGCATTGCCGCGGCCGCGGATTTCCGCTGAAATGCCCGTGGCGCGATGGCCGGCGGAGGACAGCATGCGGCTCAGCGAAGACCAGTTGGCGGCATTCGACCGCGACGGCTGGCTGATGATTCCCGAGGCGTTCGCGCCGGCGGAAGTCGCGCTGCTGAAGCGCGAGGCCGACCGGGTCTATGCGCTCGACCGGCCCGAGGTGTTCCGCGAGAAGGACGGCAAGACCGCACGCACCGCCTTCGCCGCCCACACCTACAACGAGGCGTTCCGCCGCCTGGGTCGCCACCCGCGGCTGGTCGAGCCGGTCGAGCAACTGCTCGGCGGCCCGGTCTATATCCACCAGTACAAGATCAACGCCAAGGCCGCCTTCGACGGCGACGTCTGGCAATGGCACCAGGACTACGGCACCTGGGCGCGCGACGACGCGATGCCCGAGGCACGGGCGATGAACGTCGCGCTGTTCATCGACCCGGTGACCGAGTTCAACGGCCCGCTGATCTTCATTCCCGGGTCGCACAAGCAGGGCGTGATCGAGGCCGGACACGACGTCACCACCACCTCATACCCGCTGTGGACCCTCGACAAGGACACGATCCGCAAGCTGGTCGCCCATGGCGGCCTGGTCGCGCCGAAGGGCCCGGCGGGCAGCGTGCTGATGTTCCACGCGAACCTGGTGCACGGCAGCCCGAGCAACATGTCGCCATTCGACCGCACCATCGTCTATCTGAGCCTGTGCCGTACCGACAACCACATCCGCCAGTTCAAGCGCCCGGAATGGATCGCCCACCGCGACTTCGCGCCGATCGCCTGCCTGGCCGACGACTGCCTGGACGAACTGGTCCACGCCGCGGCGGCGTGAAACACGGAAGGTCGAGATGAACCTGCATGCCCTGATGCGCGCACGGGCCGACCGGCCGGTGCGGGTCGGCCTGATCGGCGCCGGCAAGTTCGGCGCCATGTTTCTGTCGCAGGTGCCGCACATGGCCGGCATCCATGTCGCCGCCATCGCCGACCTTCGGCCCGACGGCGCCCGCGCGCGGCTGGCTGCGGTCGGCTGGCCGGCGGGCCGCGGCGATGCGGCCGACCTCGACCAGGCACTGCGCGACGGCGGCACCTGGGTCACCGACAGCGTCGACGCCATGCTGGCCGAGGACCGGATCGAGGTGGTGATCGACGCCACCGGCGACCCGGTGGCGGGCGTACGCCATGCGCTGGCCTGCTTCGAGCGGGGCAAGCACCTGGTGATGGTCAACGTGGAGGCGGATGCGCTGGCCGGGCCGATGCTGGCGGAACGCGCGCGTGCCGCCGGGGTGATCTATTCGCTGGCCTATGGCGACCAGCCGGCGCTGATCTGCGAGCAGGTCGACTGGGCGCGCGCCTGCGGCCTGACCGTCACCGCGGCCGGCAAGGGCACGCGCTATCGGCCGGAATTCCACCAGTCCACGCCCGACACCGTGTGGGGCTATTACGGCCTGACGCCCGAGCGGGCCGCGGCCGGCGGCATGAACCCGAAGATGTTCAACTCCTTCCTCGACGGCACCAAGTCCGGCATCGAGATGGCGGCGGTCGCAAACGCGACCGGTCTGACGCCGAGCCCGGCCGGCCTCGGCTTTCCTGCCTGCGGGGTCCACGACCTTGCCCGGATGATGCGGCCGAAGGCGGACGGCGGCTTCCTCCACCACAAGGGCCAGGTCGAGGTCGTTTCCAGCGACGAGTGGGACGGCCGGGCGGTTGTCGGCGACCTGCGCTGGGGCGTCTATGTCGCCTTCGAGGCACCGAACGACTATGCCGCGCGCTGCTTCGGCGAATACGGCCTGATCACCGACCCGTCGGGCCGCTGCAGCGCGCTGTGGCGGCCCTACCATCTGATCGGGCTGGAGCTCGGCGTGTCGGTGGCCAGCATCGCGGCGCGCGGCGAGGCGACGGGTGCGGCCCAGGCCTGGCTCGGCGACGTGGTGGCCACCGCCAAGCGCGACCTCGCGCCCGGCGAGGTGCTCGACGGCGAGGGCGGCTACACCGTGTGGGGCAAGCTCTATCCGGCGGAACGGTCGCTTGCGGTCGGCGGCCTGCCGATCGGCCTTGCCGACAAGGCCCGTCTGCTGCACCCGGTCAAGGCCGGCCAGCCGGTCCGCTGGGCCGACGTGGCGCTGGACGAGAGCGAGGCGGCGGTGAGGCTGCGCCGTGAGATGGAACTGGCCTATGCGCCGGAGGCGGCCGACGCCGCCGAATGACGCTCAGGCCGTGGCCTGCTTCGGCCGAACCGCGATCTTCTCGATCACGCCGAGGATCGCCATGCGGCCGAAATCGCCCTCGCGGAACGGACAGTCGATCGACTCGATGTCGATCTCCTCGCCGTAGAGGCCGGTGATGGTGCCGCGGACCATGTGGCAGCGGCCGGTGGCAGCCACTTCCTCGTAATAGTCGACCAGGTCCTTCGCCCAGCGGCTGTCGGACTTGCCGTCGATCGAATCGGGCGTCTTCGCCGACGGGAACAGCGCGTGCACCTCCTCGCCCTTCAGCGTGAAGAACCACGAGCGCGCCGCCAGCCGCTTGACCAGGAACACGCTGGCGATGATCGACGGGTGGTCGGTGATGTCGAACTGCGACCAATAGGGCGGCAGGCCGCCGGCCGCACGCCGCCACCACTCGAACATGTAGCGGACTTTCTCGCTCGTGCAGTCGATGTCGTCGTCCAGCCGCGAGACCACCGCACCCGTCAGCGACGAGTTCTCGCGTTGGCTCGACGGTGGAACGACGGCAGCAGGGGGCATCGTTTTGCGCATGTCGCGACTATTTCCCGAGGCGTGTTAATATTCGATTTTCAGGTAGATTTCTCGCGCGCGTCTCAAATTCCATTTGGACCGAGTGGAATCGCCGTGCCGGCGCACTGGCTGCCCGCCGGACGGCTTGCCGTGTCGTCGAAAATGGGCCAGAACCGCGCGGCCCGCTGAGCCGTCGGACCGGCCGGCCGCGTCCACCGATGAAGTCAACCATGCCGCCTCCCGCGATCCTGTCGATCCAGTCCCATGTCGCCTTCGGCCATGTCGGCAACGCCGCCGCCGTGTTTCCGATGCAGCGGCTGGGTTACGAGGTCTGGCCGATCCACACGGTGATGTTCTCCAACCACACCGGCTATCCGTCGTTCCGCGGGCCGGTGTTCGCGCCGGACGACCTGGCCAGGGTGGTGCTCGGCATGGACGAGCGCGGCGTGTTCGGCGGCTGTGCGGCCGTGCTCAGCGGCTACATGGGCACACCGGCGCTGGGCGAGGTGATCCTCGATGCAGTGGCGCGGGTGCGCGCCGCCAGTCCCGCCGCCTTCTACTGCTGCGACCCAGTGATGGGCGACGTCGGCCGTGGCGTGTTCGTGCGCGCGGGCATCCCCGAATTCATGGCTGCCCGCGCCGTCCCGGCCGCGCGGGTGGTCACGCCGAACCAGTTCGAGCTGGAACTGATGACCGGCACGCGCACCGACACGCTGGCGGCCGCCCTCGCCGCCACCGCCATGCTCAGGGCCGGCGGCCCGGAGTGGGTGCTCGTCACCAGCCTGATCCGCTCCGACGCACCCGACGACGCGATCGAGATGCTGCTGGCGGGCGCCGACGGCGCCTGGCTGATCCGGACGCCGCGCCTGGAGTTCCCGATCGCGCCGAACGGATCCGGCGACGCCACGACCGCGCTGTTCCTGGCGCATCTGCTGCGGCACGGGTCCGGGCAGGCGGCCCTGGAGGCGGCCACCGAGGCGATCTACGCGATCTTCGAGGCGACCGCGGCCGCGGGCACGCGCGAACTGCAGCTGATCGCGGCGCAGGACGCGATCGCGTCGTCGCGGCCGGGCGGCCGCTTCCGCGCCGCAAAGGTCGCCTGAGCGGACGGCCGGGCGCCGCATCGCCGTCAGAACAGGCCGTCCAGGTCGGCGCGCGGCTGCGGCACCGCCCAGTGCCAGCCGTCGTCGCGCCGGCAGACGGTGGCGACCAGGATGCGGGTGTCGTCGCCGTCGTCGCGGGAGAAGATGATCTCGCGGCAGCGCGTTTCCAGGCCGAACTCGCGCACGACTTCCAGGCTGCCGAAATGTCCGCCGCCGGCCCAGCCGATGACGTCGCCGGGTTCGGCGTCGGAGGTGGCGGTTGCGATCGCCTGCTGCAGCGCATCCAGCTGCTGTTCCTCGTAGATGTCGAAGGCGGTCGACGCGCTCCAGCTGGCGATCACGCCGGCGGCCAGGCCGATGATCGGATTGCCGGTCGCGGTGCCGGCGGTGATGCCGACGCCCAGCCCGGCGCCCTGTTGCGCGGTCTCGCGGCCGAGCGAGCAGCCGGCGAGCGCGGCGAGGGCTGCGACGAGGATGCCGCAGCGGGCGCGGCAACGGAGGGATGGCGGCATGCGGGCTCCTGCATGGTGCCGGCGGACGCTTGCCGCCGGGTTCCGGGACGGGAACGCGGCGGACCGACGACGGTTCCCCCGGGGTCAGCCGCGCTCGGCGGGCCTGTCCCGTTCGTCCACGACGGCGGCCAGCGCCTTGCGTGCCCGGTCGAACACCGCATCCCAGTCGCCCGGGGTCTGCTGGCGGAACAGCCGCATCGAGGGGTACCAGGGCGTGCGATCGCCGTCGACCGGATAGATCCAGTAGGGGTGATAGGGCAGCAGGTTCCACACCGGCTTGCCGAGCGAGCCGCACAGGTGGGCGACCGAGCTGTCGGTCATGATGACCAGGTCGAGCGCTGCGATGGCGGCCGCGCTTTCCGCGAAGTCCTCCACCTTGGTGCCGATGTCGATCATCAGCGAATCGGCGCCGGACTCGGCGAGGTCGCCCTCGCGCGGCCCCTTCTGCAGGCTGTAGAGCTGCACGCCCGGAACGGCGGCGAACGGCAGGAAGCGGTCGACCGTCACCGCGCGCTTGGCGTTGCCCTTGAACGTCACGCTGCCCGACCACACCACGCCGACCTTGAACCGGCTGCCGCCCGGCGCCACCAGCGGCGCGACCCGAGCGGTGGCGGCCGACGGGATGGTCAGGGTCGCCGGCGGCGGCGGCGCCGCGCAATCGGCGCCGACCAGGCGGGGAATGCCCATCAGCGAGCAATGGTAGTCGAAGTCGGCGAAGCGGTCCTCCGGCGCGACCAGCCGGTCGGCACCGGCGACGCCTTCCAGCAGGCGGCGCAGCGGCGGTTTGCACTCCAGCACCACGGTGGCGCCGGCCGCCTTGAGCTGCGGCAGGAAACGCAGCGCCATCAGCGTGTCGCCGAAGCCCTGCTCGGGATGGACATAGAGGGTGCGGCCGGCCAGGGGCTCGCCGTTCCATTCCGGGGCCTTGTAGGGACGCGGCTTGACGTCGCCGGTCTCGCGCCGGGCCTCGTAGTCGGCCCAGCCCTGGGCGCTGCGGCCGAGATGCAGCAGCACCAGCGCCCGGTCCCAGCGATAGGTGGCGTTGCCGGGCTGCGCCGTCACCAGCCGGTCGAACTGGTCGGCGGCCTCGGCATAGCGCGCGGCCTCGCGCAGGGCGATCGCATAGTTGTGCCGCGCCCGCTCGTCGTCCGGGCTGGCGGCGACGACGCGCTCGTGCAGCGCGATCGCCTCGTCGAGCCGGTCGAGGTCCTTCAGCACGTTACCGAGGTTGCCCATCGCGGCGGGGTCGCCCGGAGACAGCTCCAGAGCCCGGCGATAGCAGGCCTCCGCCACCGCCAGCTGCTTGCGTTCGCGATGGGCGACGCCGAGGTTGCACCAGATGCCGACGTCGCCGGGCCGCTGGCGCAGATAGTCGCGGTAGAGCGCGATCGCCTGCGCCGCCTTGCCGGCCTGATGCAGCTTGATGGCGCCCGCGCGCATCGCGGCGAGCGGATCGCGCGAGGCGGCAGGCGGCGGCTGACGCGGATTCGCCATCGGCCGCCGCCCGCGTCTCGCGGTCAGGCGGCCGCGCGCAGGTGCTCGCGGGTGAGCAGCTCGGCGATCTGCACCGCGTTGGTGGCGGCACCCTTGCGCAGGTTGTCGGCCACGACCCACATCGACAGCCCGTGGGCGACGGTCGGGTCCTTGCGCAGCCGGCTGACATAGACCTTGTCCTCGCCGGCGGCCTCGGCCGGCGTGACATAGCCCTCGTCGGCCCGGTGGTCGACGACGCCGACCCCGTCGGCCTCGCGCAGGGCGGCGCGGGCCGCTTCCTCGCTCAGCGCCTCGGCGAATTCCACGGTCACCGCCTCGGCATGGCCGACGAACACCGGCACCCGCACGCAGGTGGCCTGGACCTTGATGTTCGGGTCCAGGATCTTGCGGGTCTCGACCGCCATCTTCCATTCCTCCTTGGTCGACCCGTCTTCCATGAAGACGTCGATGTGGGGAATGACATTGAAGGCGATCTGCTTGGTGAATTTCTCCGGGCGGATCGGGTCGTTCACATAGACGCCGCGCGTCTGGTTGAACAGCTCGTCCATCCCCGCCTTGCCGGCGCCGGAGACCGACTGGTAGGTCGACACCACCACGCGCGTGATCGTGGCCAGGTCGTGCAGCGGCTTCAGCGCCACCACCATCTGGATGGTGGAGCAGTTCGGGTTGGCGATGATGCCGCGCTTGGCATAGCCGCCGACCGCGCCCGGGTTGACCTCCGGCACCACCAGCGGCACGTCGGGGTCCATGCGGAAATGCGAGGTGTTATCGATCACAACGGCCCCGGCCCGCGCCGCCCGCGGCGCATGCTCCGCCGAGACCTTGGCGCCGGGCGAGAACAGGGCGATGTCGATGCCTTTGAAGTCGTAGGTCGCCAGATCGCGCACTTTGAGGATGTCGTCCTCGCCGAAGGAAACCTCGCTGCCGATCGAACGGCTCGAGGCAAGCGCCACCACTTCGTCGGCCGGAAATTGCCGCTCGGCGAGCGTGTTCAGCATCTCGCGTCCCACGTTGCCGGTGGCACCGACCACCGCGACCCGATAACCCATTTCTCACTCCAAGTGACTGTGCCGGCACAGGCCCGCCTCCGCAGGGGCTGTGCGGCGGCCGGCGACGATGGCATCATGCCCGCGCCACGCCGGCACCGGCGTGTGACATAGAGACTTTGACCGGCAGTTGCAATGCGCCGCTTGCGGCGCGGGCCGGCCGGCACGGCAAGGAGGACGGCATGGCCGCGCGCTGTTCCACCTATCGCGAGTTCTGGCCGTTCTACCTGGGGGAGCACGCCAAGCCGGCGACCCGCCGGATCCACCTGTTCGGCACCGCGCTCGCGCTTGCGCTGCTGGTGCTAGCGCTGGCGCTGCAATGGTGGTGGCTGCTGATCGCGGTGCCGATCGCCGGCTATGCGCCAGCCTGGTATGCCCACTTCTTCGTGGAGCACAACAGGCCGGCGACATTCATCCATCCGGTCTGGTCGCTGGTCAGCGACTTCCGCATGTTCGCCCTGTGGTGCGCAGGCCGGCTGGAGCCGGAACTGAGGCGCCACGGGCTGGCATAGCCCGGCGGTCCGGCCCGCCGGCTAGAAGTACTTTGCCCGCAAGGCCAGCCCGAATGCCTTGCGCAGCATGTTCTCGCAGATCGGCTCGTCGGCGAAGGCGCCGAGGCCGGTGGTCCACAGCTCCTCGTCGCGGCCGTCCTTGGTGGTGCCGGTCAGCGCGAGCAGCGAGTGGATCAGCTCGTGGCCCAGCACGATGTAAGGGTCTGCCTTCTCGCCCTTGCGCGTCATCACCTGGGCGTTGTGGAACCGCATGAAGCAGACGCTGCCGGTGCCGTTGCCGGCGGCCATGGTGTCCACCGCCGCATTGCTGCTGCCGCCGTCGATCCAGAACGGACAGCCGTCCGGCGCATAGGCCGGGTTGGCCGACGGCGACATGCCGGTGACGGTCCGCGAATGATCTTCCTCGTAGACCGCCTCCAGGCGGTGGCCGGACTGGACGAAATGGATTTCGGTCGGCACCGCCATGACGTTGACGCCCGGCGGGAAGTCCCCGCGCTGGCGCGGGTTGGCGCCGGCGATGTCGTCGAGAAGCTTGCGGCCGAGATCGACCGACTTCAGCTTGCGCAGGTTCTCGACCATGATCGGCCGGAAGAACGGGTTCTTGTTCGGATCGTACTGGCAGGCAAAACCCGGGAAGTCGGGCAGCAGTTCGGTCACGTCGGCCATGACATCCTCCGCGTCGCGGCTAATCGTCCGCGCCGCAGACTAAGCCACAATGGTTTGCACCGCCTTGTTTTCGCGTTTCGCCGGGACCGGAGCCGATACCCGCTGCGCGATCCGTTGCGCTTGGGTGCGCAGCGGCCGGCCGGCAAATCCGTTTCCGGTCCGCTGCCACGGTCGCGTCACCACAGGCTGCGCAATTTCTCCCAGCCGTCGTCGGAGGTCAGGATCGCCACCGCGGTGGTCATCGTCTCGGCATCGCGATCGCCGGTCAGGCTCCAGCTGCCGGACAGCAGGAACACGGCGCCCATCGCGGCCGTGCAGCCGCCGCGCGCCGACGTGACCAGGTCGCGGCTCACCCGCTCCTTCGGGCGCACTTGGCCCACGAGCTTGGAGTACAGCTTCTTGCCGGCGGAATGAATGCCCTTGAAGATCGTGGCTGCGCCGACCGTGCCGACGGAGATGGCGACCAGCGCCGCATTGCGTTCCTTCTTGTCGATGACATAGCCGATGTTGGACGCGCACGCGCCGCAGCGGCAGGTATAGTCGACATTGCCGGCGCGGGATTTCTGCGCGTCGGCCTTCAGGTCGTACAGGCTGAAGATCTTGCCCGCCTGGTTGGCGATGATCGCTGCGCCGATCCAGGGCCCCAGCGCCGCTCCGATCGGGGCGAGCGTGGTGCCGATCGCCACGCCGCCGATCGCGACGCCGACGTGAACGCCGCTGGATACGCCGGCGGCGGAGATGGCGTGCGTCGCCGCCTGCTGGATCGCCATCGGGCCGAGCTTGGCGCGGAGCGCGGCCTGCACGCTCTTGAACTTTTCCCAGGCGCCATGGCAGAGCTGCCCCTGCTTTGCGATCTGCTTGCCGAGCTCGGCAAGCTGTTCCGGTGACGGCAGGCCCATTTCGCGGCTCCGATCCACAATCCCGCCGGATTGTGCACCGGAAGCGGTTAACGATCTGAAATATGGACCTGTTTTCCGTGCCGCCGCGACCTGCACGGGTGCGTTGCCGCTATTCCGCGGCTGCGGCCTCGGCCATGCCGCGCAGCCGCGCCGCGCAGTACTTGAACTCCGGAATCTTGCCGAAGGGGTCGAGCTGCGGGTTGGTCAGGATATTGGCCGCCGCCTCGTTGTAGCAGAATGGAATGAACAGCACGCCGCGCGGCACGTCGCGGTCGGCGCGTGCCTTCAGCGCGATGGCGCCGCGCCGGGTCTCGACTTCGACCATGGCGCCGGCGGCCAGGTCCAGCTCGGCAAGCTGGCCGGGATGGACGTGCACCATCGGCTCGGGCTCGATGGTGTCGAGTACGTCGGAGCGGCGCGTCATCGCGCCGGTGTGCCAGTGCTCCAGGATCCGGCCGGTGGTCAGGATCAGCGGGTAGGCGGCATCGGGCACCTCGTCCGGCGGCAGCACGTCCGCCGGCACGAAACGGCCGCGGCCGCTGGCGGTGGGGAAGCCGTCGCCGAAGATCACCTCATGGCCGGGCTCGTCCAGGCTGTCGACCGGGTAGACCACCGAGCCCTCGCGGTCGACCCGCTCCCAGCTCATGCCCTTGATCGAGGGCATCACGGCGTGCATCTCGGCGAACACGTCGCGCGGATGGGCGTAGCGCCAGTCCAGCCCCATGCGCCTGGCGATCTCCTGGACCAGCTCCCAGTCCTGCCGTGCCTGGCCGGGCATCGGCAGCGCCTTGCGGCCCATCTGCACCTGGCGGTTGGTGTTGGTGAAGGTGCCGTCCTTCTCGGGAAAGGCGCTGGCCGGCAGCACCACGTCGGCGTGGAACGCCGTCTCGGTCAGGAAGATGTCCTGCACCACCAGGTGTTCCAGCCTGGCCAGCGCCTGGCGGGCGTGGTGCTGGTCGGGGTCGGACATCGCCGGGTTCTCGCCCATGATGTACATGCCGCGGATCTGGCCGGCGAGAATGGCGTTCACGATCTCGACCACGGTTAGCCCGCGCTTCGGGTCCAGCGCGGCACCCCAGACCTCCTCGAAATGCGCCCGGATCTGCGGGTTCTCCACCGACTGGTAGTCGGGGAACACCATCGGGATGAGGCCGACGTCGGACGCGCCCTGCACGTTGTTCTGGCCGCGCAGCGGATGCAGGCCGGAGCCCGGCCGGCCGACATGTCCGGTCATCAGCGCCAGGCTGATTAGGCAGCGGGCGTTGTCGGTGCCGTGCACATGCTGGCTGATGCCCATGCCCCAGAAGATGAGCGCGGCCTTCGCCCGCGCGATCTTGCGTGCGACGGTGCGGATCTCCTCGGCGTCGATGCCGCAGATCGGCGCCATCTCCTCCGGCGCGAATTCGGCGACATGGGCCTTCAGCTTGGCGAAGTCCTCGGTGTAGCCGTCGATATACTGCTGGTCGACCAGCCCTTCGGCGACGATGACGTGCATGATGGCGTTGAGCAGCGCCACGTCGGTGCCGCCACGGAACTGCAGGCGGTGGGTGGCGTGGCGCGACAGGCCCTGGCCGCGCGGGTCGGCGACGATCAGCTCGGCACCGCGCTTGGCAGCCTGCTTGATGAAGGTCGCCGCGACCGGATGGTTGACGGTCGGGTTGGCGCCGATGACGACGATGACGTCGGAATTCATGCACTCCCAGAACGGCGCGGTGACGGCGCCGGAGCCGATAGTCTCCATCAGCGCGGCCACCGACGAGGCGTGGCAGAGCCGGGTGCAGTGGTCGACGTTGTTGGTGCCAAAGGCGATGCGCACCAGCTTCTGGAACAGATAGGCCTCCTCGTTCGAGCCCTTGGCCGAGCCGAAGCCGGCCAGCGCGCTGCCGCCATGCCCGTCGCGGATGCGGCTGAGGCCGGTCGCCGCGCGGTCCAGCGCCTCCTCCCAGCTCGCCTCGCGGAAATGGGTCCAGGGATTGGCCGGGTCGACCTGGTCCTCCGCCGACTTCGGCACGCCGTCCTTGCGGACCAGCGGCACCGTCAGCCGGTGGGGGTGGTGCACGTAGTCGAAGCCGAAGCGGCCCTTCACGCAAAGCCGCTGCTGGTTCGACGGGCCGTCGCGGCCGGTGACGAACAGCAGGCGGTCGTCCTTGATGTGATAGGTCAGCTGGCAGCCGACCCCGCAATAGGGGCACAGCGAATCCACGCTGCGGTCGGCCCGAAGCGCGCGCGTTCCGTCCCGATCCAGCACCGTATTCGGCAGCAGCGCGCCGGTGGGACAGGCCTGGACGCATTCGCCGCAGGCGACGCAGGTGCTGTCGCCCATCGGGTCGTCGAAGTCGAACACGATCTTGGCGTGCGGGCCGCGCAGCGCCATCCCGATCACGTCGTTGACCTGGACCTCGCGGCAGGCGCGGACGCACAGGTTGCAGTGGATGCAGGCGTCGAGCTGCACGGCCATCGCCGAATGGCTCATGTCGGCCGACGGGCTTTCGCTGTGCGGGAACCGGCTGTCGGCGATGCCGATGCGGTCGGCCCATTGCCACAGCCGCGACTCCGGGTCGTGGGCGCGTTCGCGCGCCGGCTGGTCGGCCAGCAGCAGTTCCATCACCATGCGCCGCGCGGTCTTGGCCCGCTCGGTCGCGGTGGTGACCTTCATCCCATCGGTCGGCTTGCGGATGCAGGAGGCGGCCAGCACCCGCTCGCCGTCGATCTCCACCATGCAGGCGCGGCAGTTGCCGTCGGCGCGATAGCCGGGCTCGTCGGCGTAGCACAGGTGCGGGATCGCGACGCCCTCGCGCTGCGCCACCTGCCAGATGCTCTCGCCCGGCGCCGCCTCGACCGCGCGGCCGTCGAGGGTGAAGCTGATCCGTCCGGTCATCGGACCTCCTCCGGGAAGTGCTTCAGGACGCTGAGCAGCGGGTTCGGCGCCGCCTGGCCCAGCCCGCAGATCGAGGCATCCATCATGGTGCGCGACAGCTCTTCGAGCAACGGCGCGTCCCAGTGCCGGTTCGCCATCAGCGTGACCGCCTTCTCGGTGCCGACCCGGCAGGGGGTGCACTGGCCGCAGCTCTCGTCCTCGAAGAAGCGCATCAGGTTCAGCGCCACCGCCTTCATGTCGTCCCGGTCCGACAGCACGATGATCGCGGCCGAGCCGATGAAGCAGCCGTGCGCCTGCAGGGTATCGAAGTCCAGCGGCACGTCGTCGATCGACGCCGGCAGGATGCCGCCGGACGCGCCGCCCGGCAGATAGGCCTTGAAGCGGTGGCCCTCGGCCATGCCGCCGCAATATTCGTCGATCAGTTCGCGGACCGTGATGCCGGCCGGCGCCAGCTTGACCCCCGGCTCCTTCACCCGTCCGGAGACGGAGAACGAGCGCAGGCCCTTGCGGCCGTGCCGTCCGTGGCCGGCGAACCAGTCGGCGCCCTTCTCCAGGATCGCGCGGACCCAGTAGACGCTCTCCACGTTGTTGATCAGCGTCGGCCGGCCGAACAGGCCGACCTGGCTGGGGAAGGGCGGCTTGTGCCGCGGCAGCCCGCGCTTGCCCTCGATGCTCTCCAGCATCGCGGACTCCTCGCCGCAGATATAGGCGCCGGCGCCGCGGCGCAGGTGCAGGCGCACGCCGTCGGCGAGCCCGCTCGCCTCGAGCGCGGCGATCTCCTCGGCCAGCACCGCGTGCAGGCCCGGATACTCGTCGCGCAGATAGATATAGACGTCCGACGCCTCCACCACCCAGGCGCCGATCAACGTGCCTTCCAGGAAGCGGTGCGGGTCGGTCTCCAGGTAGTGACGGTCCTTGAACGTGCCGGGCTCGCCCTCGTCGGCGTTGATCGCCATCAGCCGCGGCGCCGGCTCCTGCCGCACGAAGCGCCACTTGCGCCCGGTCGGGAAGCCGGCCCCGCCGAGGCCGCGCAGGCCGGACCGTTCCAGCGTCTCGATCACCGCGTCGGCGCCCAGCCCGCCGTCGCGGCAACGCTGCAGCAAGGCATAGCCGCCGGCGGCGCGATAGGCGTCGAGGCCGGGATAGGGCGGATTGAGGGGATGGACATGCCCCTCGCGTACCGCGTCGGCGACGGTCGCTGCGGTGGCCAGGCCGACATGGCGATGGCCGACCTCGCACACCGGCGCGCTGTCGCATCGCCCCATGCACGGCGCCCGCACCACCCGCACATCCGCGCCCAGGGAGTCCACCAGCGCGGCGCGCAGCTGGTCCGACCCCATCATCGCGCAGGTCAGGCTGTCGCAGACCCGCACGGTCAAGGCCGGCGGCGGCGTCTGGTCGTCGAGCACGATGTCGAAATGGGCATAGAACGAGGCCACCTCGTAGACCTCGACCAGCGCCAGCCGCGTCGCGTGGGCGAGGGCGGCCAGATGGCGGGCGGCGAGATGGCCATAGCGGTCCTGCAGCCGGTGCAGGTATTCGATCAGCATGTCGCGCCGGTGCGGGCCGGCACCGATCAGCGCGACGACCTCCTGCAACGCGTCTTCGTCGTACTGCCGCCCTTTCGGTGCCGCCAGCCCCCTGCGGCGGCCGGTGCCCGGGTGAATCCGGCGCTGCACCTGCTCTGCGCTTGGTCGTTGCTGATCGTCGGCCATCATCGGTTCCTTCCTGGGCGGACGCTGCGCCGTCCAGCGCTAGTCGGCATCGGGGTCGGTCGCCTTGAGCGAGATCATGGCCGCGTTGATGACCTGCTTGCCGGCATGCTCGAAATTGACCGTGATGCGCCCGTCGACGGCCGACTGCACCTGGCCCAGCCCCCAGTCCGGCCGGCCGGGGTGGCGCACGAAGACGCCAGGGGTTAGTGCGCTGTCCATCTCGGGCTCCATCGGCGGCCGCGCCCGGCCCCGGCCGCGCCGCGCGGTCGGGCCCCGCGGGTCGGTCGACGGTTAGCAAAGCCTTTATTCTTAAGCAACAAAGCTGCCGTGCGGCGGCGCCGAATAGGTGGACCATTCCCGGACCGCTCGCTACCTTGGCCCGAGCCGAAAAGGACGATTCGCATGGCAGAAATCGACGAGATCATGGTGGTGCGGCTGGCCTGTTCCAAGCTGTGCCATGACCTGATCAGCCCGGTCAGCGCGGTCAACAACGGGCTCGAGCTGGTCGGCGTTCGATGGCGTCCGATGCCGAGGCCATGGACCTGATCACGTCGAGCGCGCGCGCCGCGGCGGATCGCCTGCAGTTCTACCGCGTCGCCTTCGGCTATTCCGGCGGGTCGGGCCAGTCGCTCGGCGCGCTGCAGACCCTGCTGAAGCCGTTCGTGGCCGATGCCAAGTGCGAATCGTCGTGGTCGATCGACCCGGCGGTTTCGCAGTCGGTGCTGTCGCTGGACGCCGCCCAGATCGTGCTGAACGCGGTCGCGCTCGGGCTCGACTGCCTGCCGCGCAGCGGTCAGGTCAGGGTGAGCCTGGAACCGGCCGCCGGCGAGCGAATCAGCATCCGGGTCGATGTCAGCGGTCCGTCGGTGCGCATCCGCGAAGAGGTCTCGCGGGCGTTGACGGTGCCGCTGGGCGAGGTCGAGATGGCGGTCAGGGCCATCCACGCGATCCTGTTGCGCATGGTCGCCGCGCGGGTGGGCTCGGTCGTCGCCCTGGCCGCGGCCGAATCGCGCGTATCGCTCTCGGTCTCCTCCGTCCCGATCGAATCCTAGGCCGCTGTACGGCCCCGGAGCCGCGCCGCGCAGCATGGTCCCCGGCAGGACGGATGCCGCATCGGCCGGGCTTGCGCCGGCGGCGATTCGCGCGCCGATGCGGCGGCGCAGTCGAGCGCTGGCGAATACAACAAGCCGAAATTGTTTTACTGGCGGACGACCTGAGGAATACGCGGCGTAACCCTCAAACGGCCGCCTTTACAGGTTTTTTATCAATTTGCTCGACCATCCGAGCATTCCACGCGGTTGGGCCCGGCTGTGCCGAAGTACGGCGACCCGGCCCGCGCCTGTCGAAAAGATTGGATGCTGCACGATGGACGATCTTCTGAGCGAGTTTCTGACCGAAACTGCGGAGAGCCTCTCGGTCCTGGATGTCGAGCTGATCAAGCTCGAGCAGACTCCGGACGACCCCGACCTGCTGAGCAGCATCTTCCGGCTGGTCCACACCATCAAGGGGACGTGCGGCTTCCTGGGCCTGCCCCGGCTTGAGTCGGTCGCCCACGCGTCCGAGAACGTGCTCGGCAAGGTGCGCGACGGTGCCATCCAAGTCACCCCGGTGGCGATCTCGACCGTCCTGGAGTCGCTCGACCAGATCAAGTGGATCCTGTCCGAGCTCGAGGCCAATGAGGCCGAGCCGGCCGGCGACGACGCCGAGCTGATCAGCCGCCTGAACGCCATCGCCGACGGCGCTGTGGTCGAGGCGGCGGCTCCGGCCGCGGCCGACGAGTTCGATGCCGAGCCGGCGATGGACGCCGAGGCCGAGGCCGAGGCGGAAGCCGAGGTCGTGGCGGAAGCCGCGGTCGAGATCGAGCCGGCGGTCGAAGAGGCACCGGCGGTCGAGGAGGTGGTCGCGCTTCCCGAGCCGGTGGCCGAGGCGATCGCCCCGGCGCCGACCGGCAAGGCGAAGAAGCAGGCACCGGCCGACGCAGCCGAGAAGAGCACCAAGGAATCTTCGGTCGCGAACCAGACCATCCGTGTCAGCGTCGATCTGCTCGAGAACCTGATGACGCTGGTCAGCGAGCTGGTGCTGACCCGCAACCAGCTGCTGCAGATGGTCCGCAACCAGACCGACAGCGAGTTCAACGTCCCGCTGCAGCGGCTGAGCCACGTGACCTCGGAGCTGCAGGAAAACGTCATGAAGACGCGGATGCAGCCGATCGGCAACGCCTGGGCCAAGCTGCCGCGCATCATTCGCGACCTGGCGGTCGAACTGGACAAGAAGATCGAACTGGAGATGATCGGCGCCGACACCGAGCTGGACCGGCAGGTGCTGGAGCTGATCAAGGATCCGCTCACGCACATGGTCCGCAACTCGGCCGACCACGGCCTCGAGACCCCGGCGGAGCGCGCCGCGGCCGGCAAGAACGAGACCGGCACCGTTGTCCTGCGCGCCTACCACGAGGGCGGCCACATCATCCTCCAGATCACCGACGACGGCCGCGGCCTGAACCTGGAGCGGATCAAGCAGAAGGCCGTCGCCAACGGGCTCGCCACCGAGACCGAGCTCGAGGCGATGACCGACCAGCAGATCCAGCAGTTCATCTTCAAGGCCGGCTTCTCGACCGCCCAGCAGGTGACCAGCGTGTCCGGCCGCGGCGTCGGCATGGACGTGGTGCGCACCAACATCGAGAAGATCGGCGGCACCATCGAGCTGTCGTCGACCCAGGGCAAGGGCAGCCGCTTCACCATCAAGATCCCGCTGACTCTGGCGATCGTCTCTGCGCTGATCGTCGAGGCCGGCGGCGAGCGCTTCGCCATGCCGCAGTTGAGCGTGGTCGAGCTGGTGCGCGTCTCCGCCAAGTCCGACCACAAGATCGAGACCATCAACGGTGCGCCGGTGCTGCGCCTGCGCAACCGCATCCTGCCGCTGATCTCGTTGCGCAACCTGCTGCGCCTGAACAACGCCAACGACGACGAGCCGCATGGCGAGGACGCCAAGGCCGACAACGGCACGGCGATCCTGCACGGTTCCACCGAGCACTTCATCGTGGTGACCAAGGTCGGCACCTACGACTTCGGCATCGTGGTCGACCGTGTGTTCGACACCGAGGAAATCGTCGTGAAGCCGGTGGCGCCGATCCTGCGCAACATCTCGATGTTCTCCGGCAACACGATCCTCGGCGACGGCAGCGTCATCATGATCCTGGACCCGAACGGCATCGCCGGCGCGACCGGCGAGATGGCGCCCGATGCGGCGGCCGAGGCCAACGCCCGCGTTGCCGCGCACGGCAGCGAGGAGAACGTGACGATGCTGGTGTTCAAGGCCGGCGACGACACCCCGAAGGCGGTCCCGCTCGCCCTGATTGCGCGGCTCGAGGAGATCGAGGCGCACAAGATCGAGTGGTCCAGCGGCAAGCCGATGGTCCAGTACCGCGGCAAGCTGATGCCGATCGTCGCAATGTCCGACGACTACCAGATCAAGCGCGAGGGCATGCAGGCGGTGCTGGTCTTCTCCGACCAGGACCACAGCATGGGCCTGGCGGTCGACGAGATCGTCGACATCGTCGAAGACCGGATGAACGTGGAACTGTCGGCCGATCGCGCAGGCTACGTCGGCAGCGCCGTCGTGGCCGGCAAGGCGACCGACGTGATCGACGCAGGCTACTTCCTGGGCCGCGCCTTCGCCAATTGGTTCAGCGCCAACCACCGCCTCGGCGACGACGCCGAGGTCACGTCGAATAACCTCCTGCTGGTCGACGACAGCCCGTTCTTCCGCAACGTGCTGACGCCGCTGCTGTCGGCCGCCGGTTATGCGGTGACCTCGGTTGAGAGCGCCAAGGACGCGCTGACCCTGTGCGAGCAGGGCCGGATGTTCGACGCGATCATCAGCGACATCGAGATGCCGGAGATGTCGGGCATCGAACTCGCCGAGGTGATCCGCGACTCCGCCCAGTGGCGCGACACGCCGATCATCGCGCTGTCCTCGCACAGCAATCCGCGCGACATCGACCGCGCCCGTGCCGCCGGCTTCAGCGACTATGTGGCGAAGACAGACCGCGAGGGACTGCTGCAGACCTTGTCGGAAACGATCGTCCAGCTGCGCGGCGCGGCCTGAGACCGCGTGACAGTTCAAGCCAGGGTATGACCATGAGCGAAGCCATCAATCAGAATTCGGACTATGTGACCGTCACGGTCGCCAAGCAGCTGTTCGGCATCCCGGTGCTGACCGTGCAGGACATCCTCGGGCCGCAGCGGATCACGCGGATCCCGCTGGCGCCGCCGGAGGTTGCCGGTGCGCTGAACCTGCGCGGCCGCATCGTCACCGCGATCGACGTGCGCAGCCGGCTCGGCCTGCCGCCGCGCAAGCCCGGCGACGAAGGCATGGCGGTGGTGGTCGAGCACGACCAGGAACTCTACAGCCTGCTGATCGATTCCGTCGGCGATGTGCTCAGCCTGCCGGCCAGCACCTTCGAGCGCAATCCGACGACGATGGATGCCCTGTGGCGCGAGGTCTCGGTCGGCATCCACCGGCTGAAGGACGAGCTGATGATGGTCCTCGACGTCGATCGGCTGCTGAACATCGACAAGGCCCTGGCGGCCTAGCCGTTCGCGAGGGAACCGACCCCCAACGCCCGTCACCATGGGCCACGGAGCCAGCAAGCCAATGCGGTGCCTGATTGTAGACGATTCCGTCGTGATCCGCAGGGTCGCCCGGAAGATCATGGAGGAGCTCGTTCGAGGCCGTCGAGGCCGGCGACGGGGTCGAAGCGCTGGAGGAATGCCAGCGCAGCATGCCGGATGCGATCCTGCTGGACTGGAACATGCCGCGGCTGGACGGCCTCGCCTTCCTCACTCAACTGCGTCAGATGGACGGCGGCGGCGGCCCGGTGGTGGTGTTCTGCACGTCCGAGAACGGGCTCGAGAAGATCGGGACGGCGCTGAAGAGCGGCGCGAACGAATACATCATGAAACCCTTCGACAGCGAGATCATCCAGTCGAAGCTACAGCAGGTCGGACTGATCTAATGACATTTCCAACCCGACCCAGAAACGGCGAAGCGCCGGGCACGGCCGATTCCGAGCCCTATCGCGTCTTGCTGGTCGACGACTCGGCCGTCTATCGCGGCCTGGTCCGACGCGAGATCGCGAAATGCCCGGACATCGCGGTCGTCGGCGCCTGCGGCGACGGTGCGTCGGCCGTGCGCACGCTGCGCACGACCGAAGTCGACGTCGTCGTGCTCGACATCGAGATGCCGGTGATGGACGGTCTGACCGCACTGCCGCAGCTGATCGAGGCGCGCCCGACCGCCAAGGTGATCATGGCGTCGACCCTGACGGAGCGGAACGCGGACATCAGTCTGCGCGCGCTGCAGATGGGCGCGGCCGAGACGATCGCCAAGCCGACGTCGACCGGGCTCGGTTCCGATGCCGAACGCTTCGTCGAGGAACTCATCCGCAAGATCCGGGCCCTTGGCGACGCCGCCCGCCGGGCGCAGGTGCGGCTGGAGCGCCGCGCCGCGACCGGCTTGGCCAGCCGGCCGGCGGTGCCGGCCGCCAGGGCCCGTGCCAGCGCCGTCGCGGAGGCCGGCACCGGCCAGACCGGCGCCGACTACACGCTGCGGCCGGCGCCGACCCGGGCGCCGACGCTGATCGCCATCGGCTCGTCGACCGGCGGGCCCAAGGCGCTGATCACGATGCTGGAGACGATGACCAAGACGGTGCGCGTGCCGATCGTGATCACCCAGCACATGCCGGCGACGTTCACCTCGATCCTTGCAGCCCACATCGCCCGTGCGACGGGGCGCAAGACCTTCGAGGCGACCGAAGGCATGCCGGTTCACGCCGAGCACATCTACATCGCGCCCGGCGACTTTCACATGACGCTGCGCCGCGACGCGCGCGGCGGCATTACGCTGCATCTCGACCAGGGGCCGCCGGAGAATTTCTGCCGGCCCGCGGTCGACCCGATGCTGCGCTCGGTCGCCACCACCTTCGGCCCCAACGCTCTGGCCATCATCCTGACCGGGATGGGCCATGACGGAGCGAAGGGCGCCAAGGACCTGGTCGCCGCCGGCGGCAGCGTGATCGCGCAGGACCAGGCGACCAGCGTCGTCTGGGGCATGCCGCAGGCTGCGGCAAAGACCGGCGTCTGCAGCGCGGTTCTCCCGCTGGAGGAGATCGCACCCTATGTGGCCAAGCTTGCAATGAGGCACGCGGCATGAATACCGAGGGCTTTGAGTTCATTTCCGCGCTGCTGAAGAAGCGCAGCGGCCTGGTCCTGACCCGAGACAAGATGTACCTGCTCGAGAGTCGGCTGACCCCTGTTGCACGCCAATTCGGCGTGGGCGGGCTCGACGCGCTGATCGATGCCATCCGGCAGCGACAGGACGCGAAGATGATCGACGCGGTGGTCGAAGCGATGACCACGAACGAGTCGTTCTTCTTCCGCGACATCAAGCCGTTCGACCAGTTCCGCGATTTCGTGCTGCCGGAGCTGATCAAGTCGCGCGCGACCACCAAGCACATCCGGGTGTGGTGCGCGGCCTGTTCCAGCGGCCAGGAGCCCTATTCGCTGTGCATGATCCTGAAGGAGCGGGCGGCGCAACTGGCGGGCTGGCGGATCGAGATCGTCGCCACCGACATCTCGCGCGAGATGCTGACCAAGGCACGCCGCGGCGTCTATTCCCAGTTCGAGGTGCAGCGCGGTCTGCCGATCGGCAACCTGGTCAAGTACTTCACCCAGGAAGGCGACAAGTGGACCATCTCGGCCGAGCTGCGCAACATGGTGCAGTACCGGGAGTTCAACCTGCTGGAGAGCCCGCGCGGGCTCGGCATGTTCGACGTCGTGTTCTGCCGCAACGTGCTGATCTATTTCGACCAGGCGACCAAGGGCAAGGTGCTGGAGGGCATCGGCGGCGTGATGCGGCCGGACGCCTTCCTCTACCTCGGCGGCGCCGAGACGGTGCTGGGCGTGACCGATCGCTTCGCCCCGATCTCCGGCATGCGCGGGATCTACGGCCACGTCAATCGCGACTCCGGCGGTTCGATGCGCGCCGCCGGCTGACCGGCGATGCGGCCGCGCCCGCGCGCGGCGACTGGCTAACTATACGACAAGGGGCGGCCGCCGGGCCGCCCCTTCTCGTTTCCGTCGCGGCCGACTGTCGTCGCGGCGACGGATGCGGCCGGGGTCCGGGCACGGCCCTGTCGCCAGCCCAAAAGAAAACCGCCGGGGATGCCGGCGGTTCGCGAGCGCTGCGCCGCGCAGGTGCGCGGCGCGATCGGGGTCCAGGCTTAGCTGGCGCGGGCGAACGACATCAGCCCGTCGTCGTCGTGGCCGACCGGCACGCCGGCACCGGCCTGGCGCTGGGCGCCGCCCTCCGCCTGCGGATCGCGCAGCACATAGCCGCGGCCCCAGACGGTCTCGATGTAGTTGTCGCCGCCGGTGGCGGTGGACAGCTTCTTGCGCAGCTTGCAGACGAACACGTCGATGATCTTCAGCTCCGGCTCGTCGATGCCGCCATAGAGATGGTTCAGGAACATCTCCTTGGTCAGCGTCGTGCCCTTGCGCAGGCTCAGCAGCTCGAGGATGCCGTATTCCTTGCCGGTCAGGTGCAGCGGTTTGCCGTCGACCTCGACCGTGTGCGCGTCCAGGTTGACTGCCAGCTTGCCGGTGCGGATCACCGATTCCGAATGGCCCTTCGAGCGTCGGATGATGGCGTGGATGCGGGCGATCAGCTCGGCCTTGTCGAACGGCTTGGTCAGGTAGTCGTCGGCGCCGAAGCCGAGGCCCTTGACCTTGTTGTTCGGCTCGTTGAGGCCGGACAGGATCAGGATCGGGGTCTGCACCCGCGCCGCGCGCAGCCGCCGCAGCACCTCGTAGCCGTCGATGTCGGGCAGCATCAGGTCGAGCACGATGATGTCGTAGTCGTAGAGCTTGCCGATTTCCAGGCCGTCCTCACCCAGGTCGGTCACGTCGACGACGAAACCCTCCGACTGCAGCATCATCTGGATGCTGCGCGCGATCGGCGTATCGTCTTCTACCAAGAGAACCCGCATGTTCGACTCCTCACTGAGTGCGTGGACAGGCCGTCGACGGGTGGGGGGCGGCGGCCGCTGGAAAGTCGCATCTGATTAACATTAACGATGTCACTCAAACTTTAAGCAAGGGTAAACGCGCCCGTACCGCGTGACAGAATCGTTCACCAAAGCCGTGCGCCACCGGGTCGCGTATTTTACTCCCGCTTAATGTGCGGGCCGTAGGATTGCCCGGGAATTAACAGTTAACCGGACGTATGTATGTCGCAGCTGGTCGATCACCTGGTGCGGGAGGTTTCTAACATCCCGAGCCCGCAGATCTTTGGTCGGGTGACGGCCGCCCAGGGCATGCTGATCGAGGTCGGCGGCGCCCACCGCGCCATGTCGGTCGGCGACCGCTGCCGCGTGCGCACCCGCGGCCGCGCGCCGCTGCGGTGCGAGGTCGTCGGCTTCCGCCAGGATCGCGCGATCGTGATGCCGTTCGGGCCGGCGGAGGGCATCGGGCTCGGCTGCCGGGTCGAGCTCAGCGGCGCGGCCGCCTATGCGCATCCCAGCCGCGGCTGGCTCGGCCGCGTCGTCAATGCGCTCGGCGAGCCGATCGACGGCAAGGGGCCGCTGCCGCAGGGGCCGCAGGGCTACGAGATCCGGTCGCTGCCGCCCGCCGCCCACACCCGCGAGCGGGTCGGCCGCAAGATCGACCTCGGCGTGCGCGCGCTCAATGCCTTCGTCACCTGCTGCCGCGGCCAGCGCATGGGCATCTTTGCCGGTTCCGGCGTCGGCAAGTCGGTGCTGATGTCGATGCTGGCCCGCTACACCCAATGCGACGTCGCGGTGATCGCCCTGGTCGGCGAGCGCGGCCGCGAGGTGCAGGAGTTCATCGAGGACGACCTCGGCGCCGACGGGCTCGCGCGCAGCGTGGTCGTCGTCGCCACGTCCGACGAGCCGCCGCTGATGCGCCGCCAGGCCGCGCAGCTGGCGATGGCGGTCGCCGAGAGCTTTCGCGACGAGGGCCGCGACGTGCTCTGCCTGATGGACAGCGTGACCCGCTATGCCATGGCGCTGCGTGAGATCGGACTGTCCGCCGGCGAGCCGCCGACCACCAAGGGCTATCCGCCGTCCGTGTTCGCCGAACTGCCGAAGCTGCTGGAACGGGCCGGCCCCGGCCAGTCCGGCCAGGGCAGCATCACCGGCCTGTTCACCGTGCTGGTGGAAGGCGACGACCATAACGAGCCGATCGCGGATGCGGTGCGCGGCATCCTCGACGGGCACATCGTCATGGAGCGGCGCATCGCCGAACGCGGCCGCTATCCCGCCATCAACGTGCTGCGCTCGGTCTCGCGGACGATGCCGCAATGCAACGCGCCGGAGGTCACGGCGCTGGTGACCAAGGCCCGCCAGCTGATGGCGACCTATGCCGACATGGAAGAGCTGATCCGCCTCGGCGCCTATCGGCCGGGCAGCAACCAGGAGGTCGATGCCGCGATCGCGGTGCAGCCGGACCTGGAGGCCTTCCTGACCCAGGCCAAGAGCGACTGCACCGATTTCGAGACGACCTACGCCAGGCTGGCCGAGATTCTCGGCGAACCGGCGCCGCAGGGGAATGAAGCATGAAGAGTCTGGACACCCTGATCCGCCTGCAGAAGTGGCAGCTGGACGAGAAGCGCCGCCAGCTGGTGGAGTTGCGCCGCATGTATGACGACCTGTGTACCGCGATCGCGCGGCTCGACCAGGAGATCGCGGCCGAGGCGACGCTGGCGACCAGCGACCCGTCGCTCGGCGCCACGTTCGGCGTGTTCGCCCAGGCGGCGCGCGGCCGGCGCGACAAGCTGGTGGCGTCGCGGGCCGAGCTCGACGCCCGGATAGAAGGAGCGGAGCAGGAGATCGCCGAGGCGTTCGGCGAGCTGAAGAAGATCGAGGTGACCAAGCAGGGCCGCGAGGCCCGGGCGCAGGCTCAGCTGGCCCGGCGCGAGCAAGCCGCACTCGACGAGGTCGGCGGACTCATGATGCGCCGTCGCCAGGTGGCCGCGGCGGCCGACTGACCGGCGTCAGGCCGTGACCTCGGCGTGACGCGGATCGGCGCTGACCGCCGGCGGCGGCAACTCCGCCTGCTGCACGAAGCGCAGGTGCCCATTCAGGCCCATCGCGCCGATCGTATCGTCGAACAGGGTACCGAGTTCGTCGCGCGTCGCCGCCGGCATCGCCGTGCGCGACACCAGCAGCAGGTCGAGCCGTCCCGGGCCGGCGAGGCCGTCGAGACGGATCGGGCCGAGCCTGGAAAAGCTGAAATCGACCTGGAAGCGCATGCCGGACTGTTCGTCCTCGTCCTGCCGTTCGGCGGATTCGCGCCAGGCGACCCGCAGCGGCTGCCACCCTTCCACGGTCGCCAGCGGCAGGTACACGCTGCGCCAGACCTCGCCGGCGCCGCTCGCCGGGTCGGTTTCCACACGGGTCGCCTGCTGACCCATCGCCGAGCGGATCCGCTGCAGCAAGCCGTCGCGGCCGCCGCGCAGCAACGCCTGCTCGGTCTCGGCACCCATCCACCCGCGCGCGCCGCCGCCTTGCAGCGCGCTGAGCAGGAACATGACGCCCGCGGTCATCCGCGGCCCGAAGCGCGGCACCCGTTGTTCGGCGATGCCCGCCGCCAGCGCGGGCTGCAGTGCGGCGAGTGCCGCCAACATATCGTCCATCGCCTCTGCCATCGCCGCGATGGCGGGCGCGGCCCGCGCTGCGGGCGCGCCTGACGGCAACAGCTCGAGCTGCACCCGGGCCCCGGCCGGCAGGGTCTTGCCTTCGATCTGGATCGTCCCGTTCTCGGTGACCAGCAAGCTCTGGCCGCCTGCTGACTGCGTGGCGACACCGGAGACCAGCTGCGGCACCTGCCCGGCGACGCCGCCGGCAGGCGGCGCAACGCCGGCGCTCCCTGCGGTCAGGGCGGCGCCGGCGGCAGCCTGACCCTGGACGGCTTGGCTGCCCGGCTGCTGGACCGTCACGATCCGTACCGCCAGGGGCGTCCCGCCCGACGGGGCGGCGCCGGCCGTGTTCGTGCCGGCGGGTCGCAGCCTGCCCTGGACCACGTCGCCGGCCGTCGCGGCGCCCGGCGCCGCGGCAGGGGCGTTGGCGGCCGGCTGCTGGCCCGGCACCGGCTGCAGCCGGACCGTGCCGCCAGGCCCGACCAGCAGCTTCACCGCCGCGCCGGGCTGGCCGGCGCTGCCGGAAACGGTCACGGTCAGCCGGCCCAGGGCCGTCTCGATCTCGACCCGGGCAGATTGCGCCCCGCTGTCGACCGCCACGATCTTGCCGGCCAACGTCGCCGGCGAAGGCAGGCTGGCCAGGTCGAACGTGCTCGACGCGACGGTGGCGGCGGTGCCGGGCTGCACCGGGGCCTGGGTCGGGGCAGGGGCGGGGGCCTGCTGGCCGGTGCGCCCCTGCGCCGCGGCCGTGTCCGCCGCCGGCTGGCGCGGGACCGCGGCGTCGCCGGCCGGCGCCGCCGGCGTGCTCGGGACCGGCGGTGCCGTTCCGAGCGAGGCCGGCAGGATCTCAGCCATGTGCCGCCGCCCGCTGCGACGCCAGCGCGGCGGCGATCGCCTTCACGTCATGCGCCGCATCGGCATCGGGATGGCAGGTCAGCAGCGGCGTCTGGCGCCGGATTGCTTCCTTGACGCGCCGGTCGGCGCGCACGATCCCCAGCAGCGGCGGGGCGAACTTGAGGAAGGATTCGCAGGCCCGGCGCATGGTCGCATAGGTCCGCTCGCCCTCGCGCGGGCTGTCGGCCATGTTGACGACGACGTCGAATCCCAGCTGCGGGAACCGGGTGCGGGCGACCTTGATGAAGGCATAGCCGTCGGTCAGCGAGGTCGGTTCGTCGGTGATCAGCACGATACAGCGGGCGGCGGCGCCGGCCATGCGCATGACCGATTCCTCCACCCCGGCGCCGAGATCGAGCACGACATGGTCGTAGCGCGGGGCGAGGGCGTCGAGGCCGATGACGAGGGCGTTGAGCTGGGCCGCGGTCAGGCGACCGAGCGAGCCGGAGCCGGACTGACCGGCGATCACGTCGAACAGCCCGCCGAGCGCCGGTTCGACCACCTTGGCCAGCGGCACGCCATTGACCACCGCACGGGCGACGTCCTGTTCCGGCATCAGGCCGATCTGGACGTCCACGTTGGCCAGGCCCATGTCGGCGTCGAACAGCAGCGCCTTGCGCCGGCGCAGCGCCAGCGCCTGGCACAGGGACACGGAAAACCAGGTCTTGCCGACGCCGCCCTTGCCGGAGGCGACGGCGACGATGCGATCCGGGGCGAAGTCCGCCATGGCCGTAGCACGCTGCAGCGGTGTCATGCGCATTCCTCTTGGCTGAGCGAAGACCAGTCCTGGACGCTGCCGGCCTCGAACGGGTCGAGCAGCAGCTTCGCCAGGCTGACGGGGGTGATGGGCCTGAGCCCGTTGCCGATTCGCGGCGAGATGCCGACGCCGCAGAACTTCAGGCTGCGGCCGTCTGCGCGCGCGGCCGCCGCGGTCAGCAGGCCGCCGAGGCGCCGCGCCGCATCGACGCGCGTGACGATCAGGTGGGTGGCGCCGGCCTCGGCGAAGGCGCAGGCGATGTCGGCCTGCTCCAGCGGGTCGCCGCCGGCGCCGAGCACCAGCACGCCGTGGCCGCGCACGCCGGCGATCAGGGCGCCGATGCGGGCGAGGTCCTCGGGGTCGTAGGGATTGGCGCCGGTGGTGTCGACGATCGCCTGCACCGGCCTGCCGGCGGCCTCGTGCGCCGCGCGGCGCTGGCGCCAGCCGGCGGCCAGCGCGGCGAGATTGTCGCCGGTCTCGACCGTCAGCTGCATGTGCCGGGCAAGTCCCGCCAGCTGCTCGACGGCGCCGGTCTTCACCGTGTCGGCCGCCATCAGGTCGACGGCGGCGCCGTTGACCACGGCCTGGGCGGCGAGCTTGGCGGCGGTTGTCGTCTTGCCGGCGCCGGGCGGTCCGACCAGCACGATCGGCCGCAGGCTCGGCCGGAACGGGGCGCCGCCGAACTGGAGCCGATCCTCCAGGGCGGCGGCCAGCGCCAGCTCGGCCGGCAGGTCCGACAGGCTGCCTGCCGCTTCGGCCAGCCACCGGACCAGGGGGTCGGGCACGCCGTGCCCGGCCAGCGCGTCGGCGACGCCCGTGCGGACGCTGGAGTCCGCGGCGGCGTCGGCGATTGGCTCATGCGACGCCGCCGGAAAGGCCTCCGCCGTCAGCGGCTCGAAGT